>WTIQ01000321.1 GCA_011525185.1 Paracoccaceae bacterium
GTGGTTAACTGGCTAGATGAGCGACGCCCACTGCTTCAAGAATACGATCCCGTAAATAGACATACGCTACCTTTATCTGGTGATTTGATCGAATAACGGGACGCGTCTCTCCCAGTTCAGGGGACGATGCTGTCGGACTAAGCGGTCCAAGCATTTTAATCGATTAATGCCACTTTCCATAAGATCACCAAAGAACGCTAATCTGTGAGAGCAGCGTCTCGGTTAAGCTTAAATATACTGCGTTTTGAGAGTGACCTCTGAGAGTTGAACAACTTGTGAAACGAGGCAAGGATGAGGCGCAAGACGCCGCTTGATCGACATAACGTTGATATTTACCGTCCGTAGGTAAATGCGTATTATTACCTTACTTAAAATTTTACACAATCGATTGGGTGTTATTGGGAAAGTTAGAGGTTTAGTCCCAAAGTGTGATGGATTATTGATACGTGAATATCATAGAGCGGCGCTGTGGGACAAATACTTCACGCGAGCGCCACAACCGCGCGCGCAAATCCTACCTCATATACAGTGATCAAAAGCATCGAACGCAGCGTTGAGACGGGAGCCTGATCTGAACGTTAGCGTGCCAGATCCTTTTTGCGATCATGTTCGTTTATGCAGTGCTTTATAATTCTAGGCATTGGACAATAATGAGATAAAAATGGAAAACACATAATTTGATCATAGTTGTGAATACAACTTCATGGGCTGGTGCGCTTGCGAAAGAGGGTTCGTCGCTTTACTCTTCCTCGGCAAGCTGATCGCCCCTTCTGTCGCAAGAAGACTTGGCGATAGGGCATCAATTTCAAATGGCTTCATATGACAACAATACTTTCAACCACTGGAACGATCTTTTTCATCATTGTCATTGGCTATATCGCCGTAGCCCGCACAGTTTTTTCCCAAGACAATCTGCAAATTCTTGGAAAATACGTTGTGAATTTGGCCCTTCCAGCGCTCATTTTTCGGGCGGTGTCCGAAAGTGGAGCAAGCGAGATTTTAAATGTTGGTTATCTCATGGGATACCTTTTGGGTTCGCTAAGTGTTTTGATCCTAGGCTATGTCTTCTCCAGGTTCATGTGGAAGGCGAGTCCGATCTCCAGCACATTTGACGCAACAGGCATGGCCTGTGCTAATAGTGGCTTCGTAGGATACCCAATTTTGGTCATGACACTTCCTGCAATTGCACCAACGGCTTTGGCCTTGAACATGGTGGTGGAAAACCTTGTCATCATACCATTAGTACTGCTCTTGGCTGAATATGCCTCTGCCCCTACACAAAATCGTAGATCAATGCTCAAGTTGGTGTTTCACCGTATCGGTACGAATCCTATCGTGCTGGCCATGGCAGTGGGCATTCTGTTCGCAATATCCGACCTGTCGCTCCCGACATTTACGTCCAATGCCATTGATTTGATTGCGCAATCAAGCATCGCAGTTTCGTTGTTTGTAATTGGTGGCACAGTCGCTGGTACGGCATTGAAGACTGTTGGTAAGCGGGTCATCAGCGTTGTAATCGGCAAATTGATTTTTCTGCCTTTCGCTGTCTGGATTGGCTTTGGCATTATGGACCTAACCGGGGTGGGCGTCGATGAGCCAGACCTGCGCAAGGCTGCGATCATTATGGCTGCAACGCCAACTATGTCAGTTTACCCAATCTTGGCACAGCAGTATGGTCAAGAGGAGCATGCTGCAACAGCGATGCTTATAATGATTGCTATGTCTTTTTTCACAATCAGTGGATTGTTGTACATTCTTTGAGCCAAACGCGACAAACCTGCGTCATGATCTTCATAGAGGAAATGCCGCAGCCGATCCTTTTTTAGGGGTTCCGTTGACGTAGAATAAAGCGACTTCATTCTGATAAAATCATCTCGCTCCGCGTCTTTGATTTTACGCTAACCGTTTTGATCTCTCTTTTTCGCAACATAGCTTTCTAGCACCTCGCCGTCATGATCGACTGCACGCCAGAGGTAATGCCATTTCCAATGACTCGATGGCATCCATCTACTCTTCGCTTGTTTATCTAGCTGACAAAGTGAGGGCCGAACTTGTGCCACCAGTACCGACCAGGGTCATAG
>WTIQ01000363.1 GCA_011525185.1 Paracoccaceae bacterium
ATAAAGTAGTGGCTCTGCCGCTCTGATTACTGAGTTTTCAGCAAATACCGTCAGACCGTATATAATGCCCGAAACCGGAGCGCGAATAGAGAGTCGATTAATGCGAGTCGTCAAACTGCGCCGACGCTCACTCAATTCTAATTCTTGAAATTCAAGATCACGGAGTCTGCTTATGGCTTCCTCGCGACGCGCTGTACGCACCCGTCCTATTTCTAAATCTAACTCTGTGCTTCTGCCAAGCGCTTGGGCGCGTTGGGCAATGGCGTCACCGAGTGAGCCATTCAGCCTAGCCAGTTCTCTTTTGCTTATGTTTACCGTGCTGCGCTGAGCCAAACCTTTATCCAGAAGTGTTTGCTGCGCATCGACCTCTTCTTCAACCAGTTCAATTTGCACTTCGAACGCAGCTATCTGCGAGTCAAGACCGGTTAATTGATCCGTTATTTGCAACTGACGTTTTTCCAACTGTGAAATTTGGGTCGCCAAAGAATTTCGACGGACATCAAATAATCGCTCCTGGCCATCTACTTGTCCACGCACGTCTTCATTTAGCTTTGCCGCAAAAATCACATCATCATCAAAACGAATTTCTTCAGAGTTATCTCTTTCTGCCTCCAACCGACCTCTTCTCGCCATAAGCTCGAAAAGTTGACTCTCCACTATTGCAAGTTCCGATTTTAAATCAGAGCCATCCAACTGAAATAAGATATCTTCCTTCCGAACTTCCAGGCCTTCGGTCGCAAATATTTCTAATACGACACCACCATCTTGATGCTGAACAACCTGCCTTTTTTGCTCGACCTCAATTTTACCAGCCGAAATAATCGCACCCGTAATCTTTGCCTGGACCGACCATACACCAAATCCACCAACAAGGATTAACAGCGATACAAATCCGATGATAAGGGGCGCACGAAAGCTCCATGATTTTACCGAGCTATTCATGCAACACCTGTGTTCTTAGCAGCTTTAATCGCTTGGTGATTTTTCACCAAACTTTCGAGGACTTTCTCTTTTGGACCGAATGCAACCTGTGCGCTTTGTTCAAGCATCAAGACATGATCACATTCTTGGATCGCAGCAGGACGATGCGCCATAACAAGAACACATTTTCCCTGCTCTTTCATTTGCTTGATTGCGAGATTGAGAGCAGCGTTACCTACATTATCGAGGTTAGAGTTTGGCTCGTCTAGCACGAGAAGCACTGGATCGCTGTAAAGCGCCCTCGCAAGCCCGACGCGTTGCAGTTGACCACCAGACAACTGCCCCCCGCTTGGAGAGACGACGGTATCATATCCATCAGGAAGTTGCAGTATCATTTCATGTGCGGCAGCTTTTTTTGCAGCTGTAATAATCTTTTCTGAATCAGGTGTTTGCTCTAAACGCGCAATATTTTCTGCAATCGTACCATGAAACAATTGAACGCGTTGCGGTAGATATCCAATATATTGTCCAAGATCATCCGGTGTATACTGATCTAATGAAGCGGCATTCAGACGCACCTTGCCTGATACAGGTCTCCAAACGCCTGTAATAAGTTTTGCCAAACTCGACTTACCGGCTCCAGATGGACCTATCACCCCGCAGGCTTGACCAGGCTCTAATTTGAAATTGATGTTCTTCAAGCAGGCAGTTTGTTGACCTGGAGCAAGCACAACTACATTTTGCAATTCAAGAATAGCTTGCGGTTTCGGCAATTGCGTTTTTTCTTCCTGTGGAAGTTGCGTACTAAGTAGCTCTACGAGCGAACTCCATCCTTTGAGGGCAGCCTGCACGATTGACCATTGACCAATAACCTGTTCCAACGGTGCCAGTGCGCGTCCCATTAATATTGAACCCGCTATCATCGCACCTGCCGTCATCTCATTTTGTAGGACAAGATATGCGCCAAGCCCCAACATTGCCGATTGCAAAAACAGGCGGAGTGTTTTTGTTAAGGCAGAAAATACTCCGAGTTGGTCACTCGATGAAACTGATAAGCTGAGTGCCTTTCCCCGTTCCGTGTGCCACTTTTTGTAAGCCGCAGAACTCATGCCAAGACTGCTTACCATTTCCGCTTCTGATGATAGCTGGTCTGAAAG
>WTIQ01000162.1 GCA_011525185.1 Paracoccaceae bacterium
CTTTATAGGCCTCAGCACCGTAGAGCTGTTTTACGGCAATAGCGAATTGCGATGACAGCAAAGAGGCATCGCCCAAAATTGGGTATTCTTTGATGATGAAGCGAATATTTTCATCTTCGGAAAGGAGCGTTTCCACTTCTTCAAAGGCGCGGCGACAGTATCCACATCGATAGTCTAAAAACTCGACAATCGTTATGTCGCCCTCTGGGTTGCCACCAACATAGGAATATCCATCTTCAAAAAGCTCCTCGCGCAGGCTTGCAACCAGGTCTGCGTCCTGATTGGTTTGCGCCTCTGCCTCGCGTTCGCGGGCAATGGCCACGGCTTCAAAGATGACCTCTGGGTTTGCCAAAAGATAGGCGCGAATCTCAGCATGAAGTGCCTCGGTGCGGTCGGCTGGATTTATAAGGCGTGCCGTCATAACGCCTATCAGCGACACCACGAGCAATGCCAGAAAGGAAAAAGGCAGTATGTTTTGTTTAATAAATGATGGCATGGGTGATCCTTATCCGATGAGAGGCGCTTATTTTGGGAGAGTATCTAACACATCTTGTGCGCGTTGCCAGCTAGGTGAGCCTGTTGGAAGCCTATCCGAGGCCCGTTTTGCATGAAGTTTTGCATCCTTGATTTTCCCTTGCAGCGCATAGCGTTCGGCGGTCACGAGCGAAGCCATGGCGTTTTGTCCTTGTTTTGCATAGGCCACGGCCAGATCGCGTAACATGCGCAGATTGCGAAAATCCTGTGATCGTGCCTTTTTCAATGTGGAAAGTGCTCTGGCATCTTGTTTATTTGCAAGCAGCGCCCGACCATATCCCGCACGGATCAGCGCATTTTGAGGAGCGAGTTGAACGGCCTGCGCATAGGCTTTGGCTGAGGCTCCAAACCGTTTATGCCGCATCAGAAGCTCGGCCTTGAGGTCCTTATAATAAGCATCTTTCGGTCTTAGCTTTTCGGCTTTGCTGATTTCCAACAGAGCCTCGTCCAATTTACCTTGCCGTGACAGGGCAACGGCGCGGCGCATGTGATGAATATCGGCAGAGGTGACAGATTGCTTTGCCTTTAGTGTCTGGGACGGTTTACGCGTGAAGGCAGCGAGTTTTCCCGTGGCACGCGCGTGCCAATAGAGCGCCTTGGGATCTGCTTGCCGCGTCTCTTGGGCCTGTGCAAAGGCTGTTACGGCCCGGCTGCGGTCTCGGCTTAGGGGGTGTGTGCGGGTGTAGGGGTCTTGACGCGCGGCTGATAGGTTTTCTTGACCGACAAAGATATCGAGCACCTCGCTCATCCCGCGCGGATCGATACCTGCGCGCGTCATATAGCTCAGTGCTGCCCGGTCTGCTGCGCTTTCTTCCGCTCGTGTGTGCGATAAAAAAAGGCGTTGTGCGCTGTTGCTTGCGCCAAGAGCTACGGTGCCACCAGCGGCGTAATCACCGCTAAGTGCGCCAGTCATAATCCCAAGAGCAATTCCAAAGGCAGCAGCATTGCGCGCGCTTGCCATGTTTTGGCTGCGTCGGGTCACATGTCCATTTGCAATATGAGCGGCTTCATGCGCGATCACGCTTTGGAGCATAGACGGTCTTTTGCTTCGCAAAATAAGACCAGAGCTGACAAATATGTGACGATGATCGACAACAAAGGCATTTAGTGCTGAGCTATCAAGAACTAGGATTTTGATCTGAGCCGGTGATAAGCCTGCTGCGATGAGGATAGGGCGCGACAATTCAGTAAGCGCATGTTCGATATCTGCATCCCGCACCAAATTGATGGCCGCAACTGGTGTTGCGATGAGCCAAATGAGAATGATAAACACAAATCTGAGGTGGTACCGCATAGAGATCGCTTATACTATTGCTTATATTAAAGGGCAGCTGCTCCTAAGTGTGGAAGCTTGAGATGAAAAATTCAAGTCGGGGATCTGTCGATCCCTTTATTGTGATGGATGTAATGGAGCAGGCGCGGCGTTTGGAAGCCAGCGGCGTGTCCATTATTCGCATGGAAGTCGGACAGCCATCTACGGCGGCACCAAATCCTGCTTTAGAAAAATTGACCGCGCAGATGCAGTCTGATGCGATGGGGTATACGGTGGCGCTGGGTCTGCCCAGGCTCCGGCAGAAAATCGCCGACCTCTATAAGACACGCTATGGGGTCTCCTTGAATCCAGACCGTGTGATCGTCACATCTGGCTCGTCTGGGGCCTTTTTGCTCAGTTTTACATCGCTCTTTGACTCAGCAGATCGGGTTGGAATTGGGGCACCTGGTTATCCTAGTTATCGGCAAATTCTCAGAGCGTTGGGATGCACCCCCGTTGATCTTCAGACAGGTTTGGAAAACGGGTTGCAACCTGTTCCTGCAGATCTGGACGGGCAAAACTTAGATGGTCTCATGGTAGCCTCACCTGCCAATCCGACAGGTACAATGCTGGGACGTCGAGAATTAGAGGCACTTATCGCGGCGTGTCAGGCGCAGGACATCGCTTTCATTAGCGATGAAATTTACCACGGAGTTGAATACGATAAAAAGGCCGTGACGGCGCTGGAGATCACCGATGACTGCTACGTGATCAATTCCTTTTCCAAATATCACTCGATGACGGGATGGCGTATTGGGTGGATGATCGTGCCAGAAGATCATATTCGCAGAGTCGAGCGACTTGCACAAAACATGTTTATCTGTGCACCTCACGCCAGTCAGATTGCAGCGCTTGCTGCGCTGGATTGTGAGGCGGAGCTTGAGGCCAATGTGGGCGTTTACCGCACCAATCGAAGCTTGATGATCGCGGGGCTCAAACAGGCAGGTTTTGATAATATCGCCCCCCCAGATGGGGCCTTTTATATCTATGCCGATATTGCAAAATTCTCAGACAATAGTCTTGAGTTTGCACGCTCCATTTTGACAGAAGCTGGTGTTGCAGTCACGCCTGGGCTAGATTTCGATCCAGTGAGAGGGCATAGAACCCTTCGATTTTCCTATGCACGTCAGACCTCTGATATTGAAGAGGGTCTGAGACGTTTGACAGATTTCATGCGAAAACGAGGCTTTATTGCATGAAACGCGTCGCTTTTCTGTTCGCGGTTTTGGTGCTTTTGCCTATTGCATCGCTTGCCAAAAGTCCCCTTGGCGGCCTTGCCCGAGTTCTTCCAGACGGGATTGAAATAAACAAAAAATCTGGATCACGCTTTGAAATAGCATTGCCGCTCTCGCAACCTGTGCCATATCGGGTGTTCCACGCACTCAATCCCAATCGTCTTGTTGTTGAAATGAATACATTAGACCTGCAAAAGGAAATTGTGTGGCAAAGAGATGGGGTGCACCCCGTGAGCGCACTTCGCAGCAGAATATTGGAAAACGGATGGGCGCGATTGAGTTTTGAGATGCGTGAGCCATTTCGTGTGATCCTGCTTGAGCTTGAGGCTCCAGTGGACAGTTCAAAGCGCATATTGAGGCTAGAGCTAAACTCTGTCACGGAAGAAGACTTTGCCGCTCTTGCGCGTCATGACGCGAAGTTACAACTGGGCTTGCCTGTAGACATTGAGTACCGCGAGGCGCAAAAGTCCGATAACCACACGACAACAATCGTCCTTGATCCTGGGCATGGTGGCTATGATCCTGGAGCTTTGGTTTCGGGTATAAAAGAAGCGGATGTTATGCTGACCTTGGCATATGAGTTGGAAGAGGCGCTTTTAAGGGCCGCCAATATCAACGTGGTTATGACCCGTCGCACCGACGGCTTCTTACCACTCGACAAACGGGTGGCGGTGGCTCAGGACGTAGAGGCTGATCTTTTCATTTCGCTGCATGCAGATATTGTGACGCAGGGCGTCGCTGAGGGTACGACTGTTTACACGCTGTCCAAGGTTGCAAGCGATGCACTAAGCGCATCACTGGCCACTGATCATGACCGTGCGGCATCACTAGGAGGCCTTGATCTGAGTGGAGAAGATGACGACATCGCAGAAACGCTACTTGACTTGACGATGGTTGAAACACAGCCAAGATCGGCGGCCTTTGCACGCACACTTATTGAGACGCTGAAAGCCAATGACATTCGAGTTAATCGCAAGCCGCTGCGTTCTGCTGCCTTCTCGGTGTTGAAAGCGCCTGATATTCCGTCAGTTTTGATTGAGGCTGGCTTTATGTCGACGCCAAGGGATTTGCAGAACCTAACGGATAAAGAATGGCGTACACGGTACGTGACCACTTTGGCAACTGGTATTGTGACATGGCTTGAGCAAGAGCAATATCTCAAACCACTGCGTAGAAAATGAGAAAATTTTCTGTTGTAAGCAAGCTCTGCTTTTGACCTCGTGCGAAAGCTTGCTTATATGTGCAAGAGAGCGGCGCGGGTACAGAGTGTGATTAGGGCAATTTTATCAGTTTTGGGCGGTTTATTCACGCTCGTGACGCTGGGAATCATCGGCGTTGCTATCGCTGTGGGCGGTATCTTTTGGGTCTACGGTCAATCACTGCCGTCCCATGAAAGCTTGGCCCAGTACCAACCACCTACGATCAGCCGTATTTATTCTGCCGAAGGGCAGTTGATTGATGAGTTCGCACGCGAGCGCAGGCTGTTTACCCCCGCCGAAGAAATTCCTGATCTGATAAAGCAGGCTTTTATCTCTGCTGAAGACAAAAGTTTTTACACGCATCCTGGTTACGATCTTAGAGGTATTCTGTCTGCCGCTTATGATGGTGTTCGCACACGTGGTCAAAGATTGCGCGGCGCTTCGACCATTACGCAACAGGTCATGAAGAATTTTCTGCTCGATGGCTCACGTCAGGCGGAACGTAAAGTGAAAGAAATTATCCTTGCTACGCGGATCGAAGGAACGCTGAGCAAAGAACAGATTCTGGAACTTTACCTCAATGAGATTTTTCTGGGACAGAACTCCTATGGGGTGACAGCGGCGTCGCAAACCTACTTTAACAAGACTTTGGATGAATTGGCCCCGCATGAGGCGGCCTTTCTTGCGTCGCTTCCCAAAGCCCCCTCAGATTTTCATCCTGTTCGCCGCAAAGAAAGGCTTTTGAGCCGTCGAAATTATGTTTTGCAAGAGATGCTACAAAATGGATACCTCTCCGAAGAGGTCTACCAAGCCGAGCGCGCGCAGCCTCTTCGCTCTGTGCAAAATGGGGATTTTGAGAGTTTTCGCGCTGAAATCCCCCCGCGAGATTATTTCACAGACGAAATACGACGTCAGCTCAGCAAGGATTTTGGAGAAGAAAATTTCTTTACTGGAGGTATGAGTATTCGGGCAACGGTTGAGCCCGAATTACAAGTCGTCGCGCGTCATGCTTTACAGCGTGCCCTTGAAACCTATGACCGAAATCAAGGTCAGTGGCGCGGGACGGGGCAAAGCCTTGATAAAGATGTGCTGCAAGATGAAGCGGAATGGCGGGATGCACTTTCGAAGGTGGATGTTCCCCGTGACATTGATTTAGGCGGGTCGTGGTCGCCTGCAGTTGTTTTGAGAATTGGCAAATCTGCCGTGCGCATTGGCATTGAAGATGTGGCCGATGATGAAGATGGACATTGGATACCGAACCGTGATGTCACTTGGGCGCGGATCACGCAGGCGGATGGAACTTTGGGCAAGCAGGCTAAGGCGGCTAGCGATATTTTGAAGCTGGGTGATGTGGTGCTGGTGCGTAAACTGCTCAAGGAAGATGGAAGCTTTGATCGCTGGTCTTTGCGCCAAACCAGCGAAGTGCAGGGCGCGTTTATGGCAATGGATGTCAACAGCGGGCGCGTTCTGGCTATGCAGGGCGGGTTTTCCTATGAGACAACAGTATTTAACCGCAGCACTCAGGCCGACCGTCAGCCAGGGTCGAGCTTTAAGCCCTTTGTCTACGCTGCGGCTTTGGACAGTGGCTATTCGCCCGCCACAATCATAGTGGATGCCCCGATTGAGATCGATACGCCGGATGGGTTGTGGCGTCCCCGAAATGCTTCAAAAAAGTTTTATGGCCCAACACCTTTGCGTACGGGTATCGAGCAATCTCGCAACCTCATGACCATTCGACTGGCGCGAGAGGTCGGCATGGATGTGATCGGAGAGTATGCAGAGCGCTTTGGTGTTTATAACAATATGGGTGAATATTTGGCCAATTCTCTTGGATCAGAGGAAACAACCCTGTTCAATATGGTGGCGGCCTATTCCATGTTTGCCAATGGCGGAGAACGCGTAGAGCCCACACTCGTGGATCGTGTTCAAGACCGGTTTGGCCAAACGGTCTATCGCCATGACCCGCGCAAATGCTATGAATGCGAAAACGCGCAGCTTCCAGATGGTCGTAGCCCAGAAATTGTCTCAAATAGAGAACGGGTGATGGATGCCATTACGGCTTATCAATTAACCTCTATGTTGCAAGGCGTTGTCGAGGTTGGAACCGCGCATAAATACGTACAGCTGCCCGTTCCCACTGCAGGTAAAACTGGGACGACCAACGATGCAAGAGATGTTTGGTTTGTTGGCTTTACCAGCAATATCGCAGCCGGGTGCTATATTGGCTATGACGTCCCCAAACCCTTGGGGAAAGGCGTATTTGGCGGGTCAGCGTGTGGCCCCGTTTTTTCTGAATTTATGCAGGCTGCGACAGAAAAATATGGAGGCGGGCCGTTTGAGGTTCCAGAAGGTGGGGAGTTTATCAATATTGACCGTCTCACTGGGGCACGACTTGACGATACGGCAGAGGGCGAGCGGGTCGTTGCTGAATATTTCCGCGAAGGCAGTGAACCCCTCTTTGGCGTCACCTTTGATGGGGGCTTTGCAATGGGGAGCAATTTCGAATTTGTGGATGCCATCAATGCCTCGACACGCACTGTCGTGACTTCCTCTGGAGATGTCGGGGTGGTTCAGGACAACGCCACCATTGGGACCATCAGTTCGGGTGGGCTCTACTAACCCTTCGTAGACTTGCGATAGCGTCGTGTGATGGTATAGCCCTAGGGCAAGGGACATCGCAATTTTGTTTGGGAAAGACTGGGGATCTTAAGATGATGGATTGGGTATGGGGACTGCTTGGAGGGCTGATGATCGGATCCGCGGCAGCGCTCTTCTTGCTGGGAAACGGTCGGATTATGGGCGCGAGCGGTATTATCGGTCGGGTTATTGAGCGTAAAAATGCAAATCAAATGCTTGAAAATCTTGCCTTTCTAGGGGCTATGATTGCAGCGCCTGTTATCGTTTTGGGTTGGGGATCGCTACCCGAGACACAGATCACAGATAACTGGCTCGTCATCATAAGCGCAGGTCTTTGCGTCGGTGTCGGAACGCGCTTGGCCAATGGCTGCACCTCAGGTCACGGTGTCTGTGGCATGTCACGGCTCTCGATGCGTGGCATCCTTGCGAGCTGCATTTATATTGCAGCAGGCGTGGTCAGTGTGGGTCTCTTTCGCCATGTTCTGGGGGTGATCTAATGCGGATTTTGATTTCAATTGCTTCTGGTGCATTGTTTGGTGTGGGGTTGGTCATCTCTGGCATGACCAATACCCAAAAGGTACAAGGGTTTCTCGATATATTCGGAGCCTGGGATATAACGCTGGCTTTTGTGATGGGAGGCGCGATGCTGCCCATGATTTTTGCATGGCTCTACAGCGAAAAAACCACACCACTTTACGCAGAGCATTTTCCCGAAAGGCGCAGCGACATGGGGCGCGGTCTTGTTGTGGGATCTGTCCTGTTTGGCATCGGTTGGGGGCTTGCCGGATTGTGTCCCGGCCCAGCGATTGCTTCGCTGAGTTTTGGAGGGGCTCAGGGGCTGGTCTTTGTGGCGGCAATGGCTGCAGGGATGCTCGTCAATACGCGGCTAAGGCCTTTTGTTGAAAGGGCACCAGAGCCGTTATAAATCGCTCTACTGGACAAAACAAAAGTCCTCTGACGCGGTAGCGTCTCTTGAACCTATATGACGGCTCGTATACATC
>WTIQ01000513.1 GCA_011525185.1 Paracoccaceae bacterium
TTTCCCATGTTGATGACAAATAACTTCGTAAAATTATGTGTAATTAGACTAGGCTTAATTTACTTTGCCTTAGCGGCGTCTGTCTTCTGTTTTATTCAATATAAAATAGCTTCTGGTTTTTGGTGGTTGAACGGTATTGAATTCGCCTTATCAAATGCAAAAGCAGCGGTTTTACTTGTTGCTATCTTTGCCTCACTTTTTATGGGTTTGTATTATTGGATAACTTCATACAAACAATTTGTTTTCAAATCGAAGCTTTCCATAAAAAACCGCATATATGTATTGTGCTATCTGTCTTTGGCCCCTGTACTCGCAGCTTTGCTTACTTCAGAAATTTATCAGCTTTTTTTGATTAATCCATTTGAGGGATATAAACCTTAAAACCAGTGACCTGCCACTAATAATTTCCTCCAGTAGAGACTAGCGTCTGACCTGACCAAAGGACAGACAAATGAAGAGAACGCGTTATTCAGAAGAACAGATTATTGGTATTTTAACCGAACATGAGGCTGGTGCGAAATGCGCTGATCTGTGCCGCAAGCATGGAATGTCAGAAGGGACATTTTATGCGTGGAAGTCAAAATACGGCGGCATGACGGTGTCGGATGCAAAGCGGTTAAAGGCGTTGGAAGACGAGAATGCCAAGCTCAAAAAGCTATTAGCCGAACAGATGCTGGATGCTGCGGCGATGAAAGAGCTTCTTTCAAAAAAGTGGTGAGGCCCGACCAAAAGCGTGAAGCGGTTACGCATTTGCAGGCTCAGCTGGGCCTGTCTCAGCGTCGGGCCTGGTCAATTGTAAGCGCGGATCGCACGATGATCCGTTATCAATCTGTGCGGCCGCCAGAGGTGGAATTGCGCCAACGTCTGCGCGATCTGGCGAATGAACGGCGGCGTTTTGGATATCGGCGATTGTTCATCCTTTTGCGACGGGAAGGCGAGGCATCCGGCATCAACCGCATCTATCGGCTCTACCGAGAAGAGGGTCTGATGGTGCGCAAACGCCCTGCGCGGCGCAAAGCCATCGGCACAAGAGCCCCGATCCTTGTCGAAGCCAAGCCAAATGCCAGATGGTCACTGGATTTTATGCATGATCAGCTGGCCTGTGGGCGGCGCTTTCGCATCCTCAATGTCGTGGACGATGTCACGCGCGAATGCCTTGCTGCGATCCCAGACACATCGATCTGTGGCAAACGTGTCGTACGTGAACTGGAAAAGATCATTGAACGCCGAGGAGAGCCTGAAATGATTGTTTCTGATAACGGCACCGAACTGACCTGTAACGCAATCTTAACCTTTGCAGAGAAGCAGAGCTTGAACTGGCATTACATCGCGCCTGGCAAACCGATGCAGAACGGGTTTTCTGAGAGCTTCAACGGACGAATGCGCGACGAACTCCTCAACGAAACCATATTCAAAACAATGCACCACGCACGCGCTGTGATCGCTGCATGGGTCAAAGATTACAACGAAGAAAGGCCACATTCGGCTTTGGGCTATGCTACTCCAAAAGCTTTTGCTCAGAGCCTCGTACCCGCAACCGACAATCGCGCTGCGCCGCTTAAAAGCTCCGCGCGATTGACGCTTGCTCAAACCACGCCAAACGGCGTATCAACCAAAAGGACTCTGGCCACGAATGGATGAAAGTTCAGTGGCAGGTCACGGTGTCGGTATTTTGCGTTATCCCGCACGCAATAACATCAGATACTTTAATTTCGCTCAAACATACTCTTGCTAAGCTCTCAACAACCTTGCAAACTTAGCAAACGCTTGATCCCATCACAAGCTGCATAGTCGAACATGCAGATGTAGATTTGGCTTCATTGAAAAAATCACAGCCACTCAAGGGTAACACTCTAATTGCCAAACAGGCGTTAGATGAAATCGCTAAGCGCGGGCGCAGAATAGCAGACACGGAAAATTATCCAGCAAGCCGTGATGTTGTAGAAATCGATGTTTGGCGCTCTGAGTTTTTAAAGATGCGTATCGACAGCGGTACACAAGAAACATCAGTTGTCAGAGACTTCAGACGCCAAAGCAAAAGGCTGCAGGAAAGTGGTATTGTGCATAGTTAC
>WTIQ01000227.1 GCA_011525185.1 Paracoccaceae bacterium
ACATTATCTTGTCCGACTTTGCAAATGTGGCGTTGGACAGCATGGATACGGAGGCTCTCGATCTTTATGAGCAACTCCTTGAGGAGAACGATCAGGATTTGTATCAGTGGGTGTCTGGGCAGGCTGCGCCGAAGGAGATTTATGATACCTTGATAAATCAGGTAAAATCCCAGATAAATGATAAATATTGATATTTTTTGCTTTAACCTAATTTTTTGCTTTTCCAGAGATAAACGCTTCAAGTGTTTTGTCGGAGATGGAAATGAATATAAAAACGACGTTTGACGCGCAGAAGCAGGCACAATACATGGCGAATTATCTGGATGCTCTGTCATCCGTGGAAAGACTTCATCGATTGTTACTGGATGTGATCAAAGATGAATTCGAAAGACTTGGTTATTTTGAGCTAAATGCCGTGCAGGCGTTGCTTTTGTTCAATATTGGCGAGAATGAAGTAACTGCAGGTGAGCTCAAATCGCGCGGCTACTATCAGGGCAGTAATGTGAGCTACAACCTCAAAAAATTGGTTGATATGGGCTATATGCACCATCAACGCCGCGAGATTGATCGCCGTTCTGTGCGTGTGAAGCTTACGAAAAAGGGTCAGGATATCCGTGAGTCCGTGGCGCGTTTATTTGCGCGTCATGCAGAAGGGCTTGTTTTGAAGGAAGTTTTAGACGAGCAATCCGTGCATGACATTGCAACAACGCTCAAAAATGTTGAGCGTTATTGGTCAGATCAAATTCGATATATTTATTAAGTCGTTAAGGCACTTTTGCCCGAGTTGTCACGGGCTTAATGTCCCTATTGATCGGAGAGGCGGTGAAACTGCATGCTAGGCGCTAAATTTACTTGTAACGACCTATCACGATTTTGACCGCCTGATGGAACCTCTCCTACATCTAATCGCACTGTTTCTAGAATCGCACTGTGTCTGTATATGTAATGCTCGAATTTATCGCACACTCACTTAGGCTGGGGGAAATAGATCAAGGGAAAATGATCCTACCAATGGCCTGTATTGCCCATCGATAACCAAGGCTCGGCTGGGGCCAGTGCGTCGTCTTTTTGCAAGAGTTCCACGGAAATATTGTCTGGTGAACGCACAAACGCCATACGGCCATCTCTCGGCGGACGATTAATTGTCACTCCGTTGTCTTGGAGATGCTGGCACATCTCATAAATGTTGTCGACTTCATAAGCCAAATGGCCAAAGTGGCGGCTATCACTTGGCAAGCCGTCATCCCCATCCCAATTGAACGTTAGCTCTACGGGGCAGTCCTCTTGGCCTTCGGGGGCAAGAAATATAAGTGTAAAACGCCCCTGTTCGTTTTCGTAGCGCCGCGTTTCTTTCAATCCAAGCAGTGTGTAAAATTCCAGTGAGGCATCAAGGTCTTTCACCCGTACCATTGTATGAAGATAGCGAATCGACATAGTGTTCCAATCATAACCTGAGTTCAATCGCTCAAAGTCTAACCCTTTTTTCTATGTTCTTGTCAAACCCTAGTTCGTAGCGAATTAGACCCACGCATGCGCCAAATTTGACTGTCACCAGCACATTAGAGGGGCTGCCTGTCCAAAATTCCAAAAATAAAGCCCAGATTATCCTGATGTTGTTGTTTGCACTCATTTAATCACAAGATATAGTCAAACATGTGTACGGAAAAAGGGAATCGCCAATGCCTCTATCGCCAGAGCAAGCCAAAGAGATCGCCGAACAACGCACGCAAGTTTTCCAAACAAGACGCGCAGTTAGTCCAGGGATGGAGGAGCACCTCTACACGGCCTATCCTGTTTTGGATCATGGCTTTGTCCGCGTCATTGATTATATGGGTGACGATGCAGCAATTTGTCAGGCGGCACGTGTGAGCTATGGCAAGGGGACGAAGTCGGTTCAAAACGATGAAGGACTTATCCGCTATCTGATGCGTCACTGGCATTCTACACCGTTTGAAATGTGCGAGATAAAGTTGCATGTTAAATTACCTGTTTTTGTTGCGCGTCAATGGATTCGCCACCGTACTGCAAATGTGAATGAATATTCGGCGCGCTATTCGATCCTAGATCGCGAGTTCTATATTCCAGAGCCAGATGCTTTGGCCGCGCAGACCGTGGTCAATAATCAAGGACGTGGTGAGGCCTTGAGCGGTGCTGAGGCTGAGCGTGTCTTGCGCTATTTGCGCGATGATGCAGCACGTTGCTATGATCATTACGAAGAGATGATTTCCAGCGACGACCAGCAAGGTCTTGCACGGGAATTAGCGAGAATGAATTTACCAGCCAATATCTACACTCAATGGTACTGGAAAGTGGACTTGCACAATCTCTTGCACTTTTTGCGTCTGCGCGCTGATGCCCATGCGCAATACGAAATTCGCGTCTATGCCGATGAAATCTGTAAAATCGTGGCAGATTGGGTGCCCTTCGCCTTTTCCGCCTTTGAAGATTACCGGATGGGCGGAGCGACATTGTCCTCAAAAGCGTTAGACTGTGTGCGTCGGCTTATCAAAGGCGAGGATGTCACACAGGCCTCTTCGGGCATGAGCGCGGGCGAATGGCGTGAATTTCGCAATGTTTTGGACCAATCGGCATAAAGTGTGTCAGGTTCAATCGGACTCGATTGAGACACTCTCAATTATTGGCTTGTGGCATGTGCAGCCAAACCAGTGCCCACTTGGGCCGAGCACGCTCTAATTTTGTATTTTGATAGGGATCGATTGGATCAAAGCTCCAGTCCTGTCGTAGATCAGGATATTGTTTTCTTCAGTGATGATGGCGTACCAGTCTTTGGTCTGTGTAAAGGCGACAGGCGTTGTTCCATCTGACAAAGAAATTTGGCTGGGAAAGGCCGCTTTGGGTGTGGCATCTTGAAAGCGAATGAAAACCAGAGTAACCAAGATCGTTATTCCTGCGATCATCGTCAGGGTCAAAACGGTCACAAGACGTTTCAAAAATGTCAAATGCGGAACCGAATGATCCCTGTCTTGCGAGTTGTTCATGTCAGTATCCGAGCTTGAGTTTGTCATTTCAGAGTTTCCTCCTCCGCGCTTAGATAAAGCGCTTTTTCGTGATGCGCCAGAGGAGGCCGATCTCTCGCGGACGCGGCTTGCGAGATTGATCGAAGCGGGAAAGGTCGAAATCAACGGTCAGGTTGAGCGCAATGTCAAAGCAAAAGTCAGCGAAGGGGCCCATGTCAAACTCACGATTGAGACGGTCATTGATCCTAAAGCTATGCCAGAGGCCATCCCTTTAGAGATAGTCTTTGAGGATGACCATCTCATCGTGGTGAACAAATCTGCTGGCATGGTGGTGCATCCTGCGCCTGGCACGCCATCTGGAACGTTGGTCAATGCTTTGCTCCATCATTGTGCAGAGAGCTTGTCCGGCATCGGAGGGGAAAAGCGTCCAGGCATCGTGCATCGCATTGACAAAGATACCAGTGGGTTATTGGTTGTGGCCAAACATGATAAAGCCCATCATCATCTGGCCGAGCAATTTGCTAAGCACACAGTTGAACGCCGATATTCTGCGCTTTGTTATGGCGTGCCCAGTTTGGCGGACCCTCGTTTGAGCGGATTAAGAGGTGTAAGCTTTGAGCCAGGATCAATTGTTAAAATCACCACTGGCCTTGATCGTCATAAATTCGAAAGACAACGACAGGCGGTATTTTTTGAGGGTGGGCGGCACGCCGTCACTCGCCTTAAGGTGCAAAAGAGTTTCGGCACACCTGCCGCTCTTGCTCTGGTGAGCTGTTGGTTAGAAACGGGACGCACCCATCAAATACGAGTGCATATGGCCTATTGTGGTCATGGCTTGGTGGGTGATCCTGTGTATGGAAGCAAGCGAAAAATATCCAAATCAGCCTTTGGCGAGGAGGTCACGCAGCAGATTCAGAGCTTCCCGCGGCAGGCTTTGCATGCGCAAAGCTTAGGATTTGTGCATCCAATTTCTGGAGAAGATCTATATTTTGAGGCAGAGATACCCGACGATATGCAAAGCTTAATGTCTTCGTTGTCTTAGAAACATGAGAGCGCCCTTTTGCGTCGTGTTCACGAATTCTTGTTTGCAAAGTGACTTTAGATTTATATCGAAGTGTTGAAGTTTGGAGTATCGTTCTTAATTAAATGTTAAGTATAGTTACATCAGAAAGTGACCATGAGTAATTACAGCAATCTTCCCGCGCCAAGCCCCGAGAGTGGCCTTAGTCGCTATATGCAGGAAATTCGTAAGTTTCCTATGCTTGAACCTGAAGAAGAATATATGCTGGCCAAGCGTTGGGTTGAAGAACAGGATACTGATGCTGCACATAAAATGGTGACGTCACATCTTCGTCTGGCGGCCAAGATTGCAATGGGTTATCGGGGCTATGGTCTCCCTCAAGCTGAAGTAATATCGGAAGCGAATGTTGGCTTGATGAAAGCGGTCAAAAGATTTGACCCCGAAAAAGGCTTTCGTCTTGCGACCTATGCCATGTGGTGGATTAGAGCGAGTATTCAGGAGTATATCTTGCGTAGCTGGTCGCTGGTTAAAATGGGCACCACAAGTGCGCAGAAAAAACTGTTTTTCAACCTTCGTAAAGCCAAGTCGCGCATTGGTGCTTTGGATGAGGGCGACTTGCATCCTGACAATGTGGCAAAAATTGCGAATGATCTCGGTGTGAGCGAAGAAGAAGTGGTCTCAATGAACCGGCGGCTTTCGGGCGGGGATGCCTCTTTGAATGCGATGGTGGGGTCTGCCGATGGGGAAAGTTCGTCCGAATGGCAAGATTGGCTTGAGGACACAGACGCTGATCAAGCAAGTGATTATGAGCATCAAGACGAATTAGAAGCCCGTCGCGCTCTTTTGGCGCAGTCGATGGAAGCTTTGAACGAACGCGAGCAGGATATTCTTGTAAAGCGGCGGTTATCGGACGACGTGGTGACGCTTGAAGAATTGAGCGAGCATTACGGTGTCAGTCGCGAGCGCATTCGACAGATTGAAGTGAGAGCCTTTGAGAAGCTTCAGCTCAAAATGCGGGATCTTGCAAAAGAGCGTGGTATGCTTGACCCCGTTTAAGATGGGGAGAGGGCGCATTCGGTAGCGCCTCATATACGGTATTATTTTGGCATCTTTTATGCATGAAACCTCTCGTGGAAATGATTGGAAACGCTCATGAATAGGGTCACTATTGGTATCTTGGGAACGCTTGTGCTTCGCTTTGTGCTGCTTCTCACATATGCGCTGGTGTTCAAGCCACGCAATGATAATTTTGACGAAGGCGCCGCGAATGTGCTCGCCAATTAGGGGCGGCCGTTTCGTCAGCTGTTTTCGTCGATGAAATCCAAGACCAGAGGTCTGATAGTGTTACGCCAACTGCGCCCAGCAAAAATACCATAATGCCCCGCACCCGGAGCCACAAAAGAGGCCTTTTTATCAGCACTTAGGCCCGAGCATAGCTCAAGCGCGGCGAGGCATTGGCCTGGTGCAGATATGTCATCCTCGGCACCTTCAACGATTTTGATCGCAACATCCGTGATTTTGCGGAAGTCTACTTTTTTCCCGCCCACATAAAATCCATTTAGCGCAATTTCTCGATTTTTAAAGATGCGTTCAACGGTTGAAAGGTAAAACTCCGCAGTCATGTCCATAACTGCAAGGTATTCGTCATAGAATTTGTTATGTTTATCATGATCTGACGCGTCGCCTTGTGCTACGCGCATGATTTGTTCGGAAAATGCCTTTGAATGCTTTTCTGCATTCATCGACATGAAGGACGTAAGTTGCAAGAGACCAGGGTAAACTTTGCGTCCAACCCCTGCATACTTGAAACCGACTCGCTGGATCATGGTTTGTTCGAGCTGGCCCATTGTGACACGCCGGCCAAAATCTGTCACTTCGGTTGGATTGGCGTCGGGATCTACGGGTCCTCCCATGAGGGTGAGTGACCTCGGCTGGCTTTTGGGGTCTTCCTCTGCAAGGATCGCCGTCGCCGCAAGGGTCAAGGGGACAGGCTGGCAAACTGCAATCACATGAATATCTGCCCCTAAGAAGCGCATAAAGTTCACAAGATAGAGAGTGTAATCTTCTATATCAAAGCGACCTTCGGAGACAGGAATGTCACGGGCGTTATGCCAATCGGTCACATATACTTCGCAATCTGGGATCAGACTCTTCACCGTTGAACGCAGCAGTGTCGCGTAATGGCCTGACATCGGGGCCACTAGGAGAACACGGCGCTTTTTCTCGCTGCGACCGAGAACGTTAAAATGGATAAGATCACCAAAGGCCCCCGTTTTAATCTGATCCACTTGGACAGTGTGGTCGCGTCCATCCTCGCAGGTAAAGCTGTCTATGCCCCAATCTGGTTTCACGACCATACGCATAAAGCTGCGTTCGGCCACCTGACCCCAAGCGGCGGTCCATTCGAGTGCTGGATTTGGAAAGGCGGCAAAGGCGGGGTTTGAGGCATAGGCCTGAGCCGTTGCCCCAAGCCATTGGTTCATGTTACGCATGGTCTCCATAAAATCATAACTCATCATGTTTCGCATGCGTTCACTCCAAATTCATATGCGCGCGGCTTGCCTTCAGTGCTTGGACTTTTCCAAACAGTTTGCTATGCTGCATAGCAGCAATAGTAGCTGGATAGTAAATAAATGACAACCAATCCGCCCGAAACGACAGAAAATTATCTGGAACTGAACGGGAATCTTGAAAAATTAGAACACCTTACCAAGCGATTTGTGTCTGTCTTCAACAAGAAAGATGAATTTAATCCAGCAATAAACGCACCTGGTGGAGACCTCTGGCTTAAGGCGACTCAGGCTTTTTGGCAAAACTACAGTGTAGATCCGTCTAAAATGATAACCCAGCAGATAAAATATTGGGGAGAGGCTGTGACGAATTTTGTTGCGATGCAGCAAGAATTTGTAAAAACACAGCCAGAAAATGAGACGCAAGAGACCTGTGAGGATAAGCGATTTGCGCATCCTTTTTGGAGCAGCAATCCCTATTTTTCCTTCATCAAGCAACAGTATCTCAAAAACGCTGAGGTCATGCGTGCATCGGTTGCGCATTTTGAGGGCTTGAGCGATGTGGATGCAAAGCGACTGCGGTACTTTACGGATCAAGTCATTGATATGATGGCGCCGACAAATTTCCTCAATACCAACCCCGAAGCGCTTGAAATGGCGGTGCAGACTCAAGGTCAGTCTTTACTTGATGGGTTAGAGAATTTGATCGCTGATCTAGAGGCAAATGAGGGTGAGCTTGTGGTGCGGCTCGCGGATGAAAACGCCTTTGTTTTGGGGGAGAACATTGCCACTACGAAGGGTGATGTTGTCTCTCGAAATCGCATGCACGAGCTGATCCAATTTTCGCCCACAACGGAAACTGTTCATGAGATTCCCTTGATCATTTTCCCGCCTTGGATCAACAAATATTATGTCTTGGATTTGAAAGAACAAAATAGTTTCGTCAAATGGGCGGTGGATCAGGGATTTACTGTCTTTGTCGTCTCTTGGGTTAATCCAGATTTTACCTATGATGATGTCTCCCTTGAAGATTATATCACGGATGGATATTTGGCCGCAATTGATGCGGCAAAGTCGATTTGCAAAAGCGATCACGTCAATGCGATTGGCTATTGTATCGGAGGAACGACGCTTGCGCTTACGCTTGCTTACCTCAAGCAACGCAATGATAATTCGATTAAATCCGCCACTTTTTTCACAACGCTCACAGATTTTGCTCAGCAAGGAGATTTTCTCCCCTTTTTACAAGATGACTTTGTGGATGGCATCGCGGCAGAGGTTGAGAAATATGGCATTTTAAAGAGCTATGTGATGGCGCGCACGTTTAGCTTTTTGCGCTCCAATGATCTGATATACGGACCCGCAATCCGAAGCTACATGCTTGG
>WTIQ01000205.1 GCA_011525185.1 Paracoccaceae bacterium
CCTAAAAATAATCTGAAGCCGCCCCTCGCGCCCGCGCGCGATGTTGCGCTGTACTGTGCTTTAGCCTGCCTCGCGCGTGCGTGCGCGACTTGATCATCTGTGCTGAATTGAGGGTCTACGCGTGCGCCCGCGCGCGACCGTGGTCAGTATCAGGGATTAGCTTAAAGTATTAAGAATTAGTAATCGAAATTCCTGTTGGCACGTTGGCTTTGTGTAGCAAAATCTCGCTGTTCTCACGCCTCGTTTCGCTCCGAATATCCGTAATCGTTTCCAGAACGTTTTCTCTCCTGATGTTGAATGGTGATTTAAAAAGATTTAGTACTCTAGTCTCGCTGGTATTAATATCGACGTTTTCTAAAGGACTAGACCCTGTATATGATGAAATCAGAAGGTATTTGAATTTGACTTTTTGAATGTTTTTAAAAAAGGCATCGATGTCGCTATAAGAAAGATGAATGATGCAGTCCCGAACTATCAGCAAATCGCAATCTGGGAGCGTGTCTTCACAAATATCAGCGACCCCAAAACTAATCCGATGGTTCCCAAATTTTTCATTGTTTTTATCGGCTAAACTCTTGACAATGTCGAGGCCGACATAAGACACATCCACCTTTTCAATTACATCTTGCATCCAATTGAAATCCCCGCAAGGTGCATCAACGATTGATTTTATGTCATATTTACCAATCAAAGCGGGTAGTTCTTTACGCAGGTTTACTGTTCTGTGCAATTCCGAACCGCTTCCGCTTACTGACTCTTGGCTACGCCAAATCTTTTGGTCGTGAATTGCCGTGAAGCGTTCTGCACGCGACGGTAAATTTAAAATCGAACGTCGCGCTGCACGGTGTTTTGCCTTGAGTGGAAAAGTAATTACAAACGCAACGAATGACAATACGCCGAAAATTAAGCCTTTTCGATCAATTTTATCACGAAATATTCGTCTAAATTTGTCCGAACTTGCCATGCCTGCTCCTTTTCAAATTTTTAAAGGTTAACGAAAAA
Source organism: Paracoccaceae bacterium (assembly GCA_011525185.1). Lineage (GTDB taxonomy): Bacteria > Pseudomonadota > Alphaproteobacteria > Rhodobacterales > Rhodobacteraceae > LFER01. The sequence goes on from WTIQ01000205.1 coordinate 1,003, forward strand.
GTATATCATGATAATCGGGTGATCTCTATGACTTAAAAGCGATAGTGTGCGTTCTTCTTCAAGTCAATTAATTTGTAATATGCGATGCTATGTCTTGTAAACAGGGCTTTTGATAGGCCAGTCCACATTTAATAAATCGATTATGTTATAGGTAGCACAGTTTATCAGGCAGCCATTTTGCAATTTACGATGATAAGATTTTTTTCAATTCATTTACGCTTCACCGCCGTGACACCGCCAATAATCCACCATCCACTTGACGCGGCCCAGACCCCAATGCGGTCCAATTCCCCATAGTCCGCCATTTACAAGGTCAATGGGTCGCGGTTCACCGTGAAAGGCAAGAACTTTGTTGGGATACTTGGGCGTATCGGGTTGCAGAAATAATCCGCGCAAGACGGGTTGGCGCAGGTGATACTTGAAGCCTATTACCCAATCTTTGGGCCAGAATGCAATGTCTGGATAAACGTCTTGTAAATAAGCTTGTTCAATCCGTGTCCGATTGACTGCCCCATCAACATCATCGAGGAATGTTGTGAGGATGTCTGAGTGCTTTTGCAAATCAAACTTAAAAATCATTGTTCCGGCTTCGCTTGGCTCGGAGTCACCGCCAAATTTCCAGTTGCGTCCTGCATCTACAGCCACAATTTTTCCAGGTTTATATTTAAAAAATGCATCCAACGAGCCCGTGATCACCATATCCAAATCAATGAATAAGGCTGTCCCTGTAAGACCGAAAAGGTCTTCTTTGAATACGGCCAGTTTGGGCCATCCTCCTTTTTTCCAATTCGCTTCACTTAGTCCTAGGTCGGGGATGGGATGACAAATGACCTGCTCTTGGATGCCCTTGGTATCATCGGTCAGGCAAACAAATTTGAAGTCACCTTCAATATTCTCACGGCAGGCGTTATAAAGGATGTTTACATACTCAGGTCCGTACAGGGTTCCCCATTTCATACAGATGATGACGCGATCCTTTGACATGATGTCCCATTTCCTTTTTCGTCGAGTTGTTGTGCAACTCTATCCAACAGGCTAAGAGAAAAGTCAAAGAACTAAAGGG
>WTIQ01000510.1 GCA_011525185.1 Paracoccaceae bacterium
GGATAAATATACTTCCAAAACCTGCCCCGTCGCGCGTGCCTTCAATTTCCATCCTTCTGCTAGAATAAAAAATAATGTTTTGGGCTGACTCGACAAAAACAGAGAATATCTTCCGAGCTTTCCTTGTCTTTAGCGCCCCCGTCTCGAAGATAGCCTTGATGCCCTGTGACACACCTTCAAGTGTTTGATCCGACAAATAGCCGCTGTAGGAAATCAGTATGTTGGCGGCCTCAAGGTTCGCCATCGTGTTTGCCACATTGAACTTTTCAGTCATTAAACTCTCTCTTGCTCACTGTTGCAGTTCACGACTTTATCTTTCGGCGTTGAACTTTCCAAGAACAGACTATGGAACAGCGGTATATGCAGAGCCAAAGACACCCGATAGTTGACGTGCCCCTAGCCTTTAAGTGAAAGGACAATCAGCGTCATGTCGTCACGCTGCTCCTCGTCACCCTGATATTTATGAATTGCACGCATCAGATAATCTCCGTCTAGCACTTTCGAAGCAGTATCTTCCGTTACTGACTGTTCTAGAAGGTTTTTCAGTCGCCGCCTTCCAAGGGAAAGACCCTTCGCCCCACCCTTCTGGTCAAGAATTCCATCAGACACAATCACAAGTGAGATAGCCTGTGAAAGGTCCAACGGAAGCGTCTTGAAGGATGGTGATGTTTCACCAGTTTCGAGCCGGTAACCAATGCTTGCCTCATCACTTGCAAGTTCTGTGAAACCCCGCTCAGTCTGCATGAAAACTTTGAAATTTGCGGAAGCGTAGTAACTTTTTTCTCCTGGCCGAAAATCAAGGAGGAATGCATCCATACCGTCATTTGAAGATTCGATTGACTCCGAGTTCACCACCGTTCGGATAAATTCATCAACATGCGAAAGGATGTCGCCTGCACGGTCAGGGTTTTGCCTTTTATGTCTGCTTGCCTCCACGCCAGCATCAAGTGCCCGTTCAGCAAGTAAGGTCATAAACGCACCGGGGACCCCGTGGCCTGTACAGTCATACACGCCAAACATGGCACCCTTTCCTGAAATGCGCCGCCGCAGGAAATAAGCATCACCGCCAACTATATGCTGTGGACGCCAAAATATATAACTACCCGGAAATACATCCTGAACAGCCTCTTCGGAAGTCAGGATCGTGCGTTGCATCCTTGCGGCGTAGTTGAGGCTCGAGATGAGATCCTGATGCTTTTCGTCCAGTTCAAGTTTTGCTTTCGTAGCAAGCTGCTTCTGGCTTTCAAGCTGACTCGAATAAATCACCACTGGCAGGCCCAAAATTAGTAGCGCGCCAAAAATGTTGCTCAAAGCGAGAATTTGCACGGTCAATCTGGGAACGTCCACGATGGAAGTATGCTCAGAGAAGAGCATGTAAATCAGGCAATAGAGGCCGATGAAACACAAAGCAATCAACCATTTGAACCAGATCCTTAGTGGTACAGCCAAGATGAGCACGGCGAGATTGACATACCAAAGGTAAAAGGCGGTTTGCCAACCAGTCAGAATAATAAAGCCAGTCGCGGAACCAACCCCGCCGATACAAGCCAAAACCAACCCAGTAGACGCATATCCAAAAGTGTGGATAAGGCAGCCCAATGCAATAACGATTGCAAAGGCGAGTTCGGTAGCAATGATCAACCACCAATCATCAACTGTAAAAAGGATAAGCAGGTCTCTGCCCAAAAGACCAACGGCACCAGCTAAAAAACCTAGTTGTATAGCACCGTATGCAGGCCGCCAGCGGCTAGGATGCCTATCGTGAGGCGTGAAGAAAAAACTCTGCGCTTGCTTGAACATTTCGCTGCGACCAAGTTGGTTGCAAGGAACTTCGCTAAAGTCAGGTAATATTCTGCACGGGTTCTTAGCATCCCCATTCTACCTAAAATTTCTAGTTAAAAAATGCCGCACCTATGGCTTGTTATCACTCAGAATCTGGTTTGAAGATTTTTAATGAATTGAGGCTGACCCTTGCGTTGCCTGCTCTCACAATCTTTAAAAACTCTGCTAGTTCGGTAAAAAGCTCTGGTTGTGTTAGCCTGTTCCCAAGATTGAGCAAAAAC
>WTIQ01000519.1 GCA_011525185.1 Paracoccaceae bacterium
GTTTTGAATAGCTTGACTGCCACGGTTTTCGCGGTTGAGGCCTTCAAGCACGGTTTCAAGCGCGTTCAGAGTTTGACGATAGAGAGCGCGTATCAAAACCGCCTTCCAGTTGTTCCATGTCTCAGGTCCAACGCCACGTATGTCGCAAACCGTGAGAACGGTCAGGAGATCAAGCCGTTCGATGTTTTGAACAGCTTTTGCAAAATCGCGTACGGTTCGTGGATCAGCAATGTCACGTTTTTGGGCCATGTCGGACATCAAAAGATGATAGCGCACCAACCATTCGACTGTGTTGACTTCAGCCTCATCCAAACCCAAATTGCGCGCCACTTTACGGCCAATTTTTGCGCCCAGAACCGAGTGGTCTTCTTCGCGTCCTTTGCCAATATCATGGACGAGAAGCGCCACATAAAGAATGCGTCGGTTCAGACCTTTTTCCAGAATTGAGCTTGCAACAGGAAGTTCTTCTTCCAAGTCGCCCCGTTCGATTTGTGCAAGGTTTCGAATGCATTGTATGGTGTGTTCGTCAACCGTGTAGCTGTGATACATATTGAATTGCATCATCGCGACAATGGGCTCAAATTCGGGAATAAATGCTGCAAGAGCGCCAAGCTCGTTCATACGACGCAGGGCGCGTTCGGGGTTGCCGTGCTCAAGCAAAAGATCAAGAAAGATCCGTTGCGCTTCGGGTTGTTTTCTCAGCTTATCATCAAAAAGCTTGAGGTTCGCCGAGACAAGCCGCATCGCGTCTGGGTGCAGCAACAATCCTGTGCGCAAAGCTTCTTCAAACAGCCGAAGTAAATTGAGCGGCTCTTTTAGAAAATTCTGCGGCGATCCGATAGACAGGCGGTTATGTACGACCGTATATTCAGCTTTCACAGACGGTGTTTTCTTAAAAATCCTTTGTAAAAGTGGCTCTTCCTTTGCGTGGGAGGCTTCTAAAAAGGTGAGAAAAATACGTGTGAAATCACCAATGCTTGTCGCGTGTCTAAAATAGTCTTGCATGAAAATTTCGACGGCTCTGCGTCCATTGCTGCCTTGGTAACCCAAGCGATCGGCGACTTCGACCTGTAAGTCAAAACTCAGCTGATCAGAGGCACGACCCGTTGCAAGGTGGAGATGAGCACGGACGGCCCATAAAAACTTTTCTGCGGTTGAAAAAATGCGATGTTCCTCTCGAGTGAGAAACCCGAGACGCACGAGATCATCGGACTCCTTCACTTGGTACACATATTTCGCAATCCAGAACAGCGAATGGATATCACGCAATCCGCCTTTGCCTTCTTTCACATTGGGCTCGACCATATACCGTTGGCCACCCTGCTTTTCATGGCGACTGTCGCGCTCCTCAAGTTTTGCGCTGATAAATTCACGTTCGCTGCCTTTGAACAAATCTGACCACAGCGAGGCCTCTAACGCATTTGTGAGGTCTTGATCGCCGCAAATGTGCCGTAACTCCAGCATAGCGGTGCGAATGGTGAAATCCTCTTGCCCAAGGCGGATGCATTCTTTTGCAGTTCGAGAGGCATGTCCGACTTTGAGCTTTAAGTCCCACAGCAAATAAAGCATCGTTTCAATGACATTTTCCGCCCAAGGTGTGAGCTTGTAGGGCGATAAAAATAAGAGATCGACGTCTGAAAACGGCGCCATTTCTGCCCGTCCGTATCCGCCAACGGCGATCACGGCGAGGTTTTCAGATTCAGTAGGATCAATGTTGGGATGTCCTATCACCGTTGAAAACGACCAGACCGCCTGCACAATACAATCTGTTAGGTAGGCATAACTTTTTTTCAGTTTATTGGCGTTTTGAGGTTCGTCTTGAAAAGATTGCTCTAGCCTACCGCGACCCAATTTATAGCGACGAGACAAATCTGTGAAAAAAAATGCACGTTTCTCTTTGACCGCCGATTTTTGCGCATCAAGTTCGTTAAAACCTTTTTGCCAGTCTACAAAATCAAAGATGGTCTCTGTTTCGCAAATAAGAGGTCCGACGGTCGAACCTTCTTGGGCAATCGGGTCGTTAGTAACCTGAATAGTCAAAGGATTGTGGGGCTGGGTCAATGATCTCTACCTGCTTGTTCACGATCTGAGCTATAGCAAGGCCGCGTTCGTTTGTCCCGTCTTCTTTGAAGCGAAAAATCCCATTTACCCCTTCAAAACCAGCAGGTTGTTGAAGCGATTGCGCCGAGAGAGCGTCTGGTTGACCAGATAGAGCCAGTGCACCAATTGCTGCGACACCATCATAGGCGAGGCTTGCAAGATCATGCGGTTTGCTTTCAAATCGGGCTTCGTAGCGGGCAGAAAAATCATTAATCAGCGTTTGATCAGGCACGGGGAACCATCCGCCTTGCACGCCAGGTAAATCCAGATTCTGTACTGGAACGTCCCAGCGTGCGAGACCTGCGTATTGAATGAGATCAGGTTTCACACCAACTTCTGGAAGCATTTGTACCAAAAGACCAAGCGCGCCAGCGGTTGTAGAGGTGAGTAAAACAAGATCAGCGTCCTCTAAATCAACGGCTGCTTTGATCAAAGGAACGGTATTGGCAACAGCTTCTCGTGAGAGATCAAAACCCTGTGTCGAGACAATCTCTAAGCTGGTCTCCGCCGCCGCCCGTTCCAGCGCAAATTTCGCAAATTCTCCCTCAACGCTTTTGGGATATGCGATCACAGCGCGTTGTTTGCCCTGATCCGCTGCGAATTTGACTATGCGTTTGGCGGAGTCGTCAAAGGTTTGTCCGAGAAGGTAAACATTTCCTCCAGCGATTGAGGAGTTGTTTGAAAAGCTCAATACATTTGTTCCTGTCTGCGCTGCCACAAGTCCAACCTTGTTCGCAACATTCCCAAATAGAGGCCCGAGGATAATGTCCGCCCCCGCTTCTATAGCTTGGGCTGTGAGTGTTTCAGCGGTGCTATCATTGCCAGCTGTGTCATAGACCTGAAGTTCGATATTGGCCCCACTCAAATCTTCGACCGCCAATCGCGCCGCGTTTTTCAGACTATTGGCAAGGTCGGCAGTACTCGCATTGCTTTGCGGCACCATTAGAGCAATACGGACTTTTTCAAGGTTTGTAGATTGTGGATTATTGATGGGTGCATTTTGCACGGGATTACAGGCAAAGAGCGCCAGCGCTGTCATAATCATGATGCCTTTGCATAACCGTTTTTGAATAGTCATTTTGCTGGTTTTCATTTAAGCACTCTCCCTAAGACACATCGTCTTTCCCAAACTACGAGAAATAATATCGCGGATGTAAGGCTGGTCTAGTGCAGAATTTCAAAAACGTAAACTTAGATGCAGGCCTTTATTTTGTTGCAACACCCATTGGGAATGCTCGCGACGTGAGTTTACGCGCTCTGGATATTCTGGCCAGCGCGGACGTTCTTGTGGCTGAAGATACGCGCAGCTTGCGGAAATTGCTTGATATTCATGGGGTGCCAGTGAAGGGGCGCTTTGTCATGTCATATCACGATCATAGTGCTCAGCGCGACCGAGAACGCGTGTTTGATGCTATTTCGAAGGGACAATCCGTGGCCTATGCCTCAGAGGCTGGCACGCCGCTTATCGCGGATCCAGGGTATCAACTCTCGAGATATGCCGCAGAGCATAATGTCCCGCTGACCTCTGCTCCAGGAAGTTCGGCCGTTTTATGTGCGCTCACACTTGCGGGTTTGCCCACTGACAGTTTTTTCTTTGCTGGTTTTTTGCCCTCTGCGTCAAAGGCCCGTTTGACTAAACTCAGCGAATATCAAAAAGTGCCAGCAACTCTTGTGTTTTATGAAACATCCCGCCGCCTTGTGCCTGCGTTGGAAGATATGTGCAAAACACTTGGTCCAGATCGCCCTGCGGCTTTGTGTCGTGAACTGACTAAGAAGTTTGAAGAAGTAAGGCGTGGGACCTTGGACACACTTTTGCAGGGTGCAAAAGAAAACGCCGCAAGAGGTGAATGTGTTCTCGTTGTGGATCGTGGTGATAAAGAAAAAATTAAGGAAAGTGACTTACAACTGGCTCTTGATACTGCTTTGCAGACTATGAGCTTGAGAGACGCCTCAGAAACTGTGTCAAAGGCCTATGGCGTGCCAAAGCGTGACGTTTATCAAATGGCGCTTGCACGTGGAAAGAACGCTCAGAAATAAATCCTCGTACTTGAATGGGCAGGCCGCAGAGCATCAGGTCGCCCGTCACTATGCAGAGCAAGGGTATCATTTAACCGCTCAACGCTGGCGTGGGGCAGGTGGTGAGATTGATCTTATTTTTATGAACAAATCAGATATGGTTTTTGTCGAGGTTAAAAAATCGGTGAGCTTTGCGCGCGCATGTCGCCATTTTTCCTCTGCGCAAGCTGCGCGCATTCGGGAGGCGGCACTGTCTTATCTGGCGTCCCAAGACATGAGCCAAGACACGAATATGCGTTTTGATCTTGTCCTTTTGGATCAAAATGCTGATATGCAGATCATAGCAAATGCGTTTTAGAACCCTTTAGCCACTGGTTCTTTGTCGCGACTTTCGAAACGAGTGATCAAAAAAGAGGCAATAATGAAAATAGCGTTTCAAATGGATCCCATTTTATCTGTGGATATCAATGCAGACAGCAGTTTTCGTCTCGCCGAAGAGGCTCAAAAGCGCGGCCACGAACTATTTTACTATACACCAGATAAGCTTGCCTTTGAAGAAGGGGTGGTGACGGCAAGAGGGCATACTATGACGGTTCAACGCGTCGCTGATCGCCCTGCGCTCCTTGGTGAGGAAGAGACTATCCCGCTGGAGCATTTTGATGTGGTTTGGCTGCGCCAAGATCCGCCCTTTGACATGCACTATATCACGTCTACGCATTTGCTTCAGCGGGTGCATCCCAAAACTCTTGTGGTCAATGACCCGTTTTGGGTGCGTAATTATCCAGAAAAGCTGCTTGTTTTGGATTTTCCTGATCTGACACCCCCGACCACGATCGCCCGCGATTTGCAAACCATCAAAGCGTTCAAGGAAAAACATGGCGATATTATCTTAAAGCCTCTTTATGGAAACGGCGGGGCAGGGGTATTTCGTTTGGACCGTTCCGACCGCAATCTCACCTCTCTACATGAATTATTTACGGGGTTTTCACGCGAACCTTTGATCGTGCAAAAATTCTTGCCAGCGGTCACCCAAGGGGACAAACGGGTGATCCTGGTCGATGGAGAGCCCGTTGGCGCGATCAACCGAGTCCCAGCGCAGGGTGAAACGCGATCAAATATGCATGTCGGTGGTCGACCTGAGAAAATTGGTCTCACAGAGCGGGACAAAGAAATTTGTGCAAAAATCGGTCCTCTTTTGCGAGAGAAAGGGCAAATCTTTGTGGGCATTGATGTCATCGGAGAATATTTGACCGAGATAAATGTGACCTCCCCCACGGGTATCCAAGAGCTTGAACGATTTGAAGACCGCAATATCGCGGAATTAATTTGGCAAGCGATTGAGAGCAAAAGAGAAGCCTAACTCTCAACAGCGGTCATCAAACGAAAGCTGAGCGCTTCGGCCAGATGTGGCCGTTCTATGTCTGATGATCCATCTAAATCGGCGATTGTGCGTGAGACGCGCAGGATGCGATGGAACGCACGGGCAGAGAATTTGAACTTTTCAGCGACCTGAACCAAGAAGTCCTTTTCTGGACGGGCAAGGGTGATGCATGTCTCCAAGATTTGCCCCGAGGCATCTGCATTTGTCGTTATCTCTTTATAAGTTTCAAATCGTTTCGCTTGCATTTCACGCGCTGTGAGAACGCGCTCTGCGATATTTTGGGTCCTCTCTCCCAAGGCGGGGGCGTCCAAATCTTGAAAGGCAACCGCTGGCACTTCAATCCTGATGTCAAAGCGATCCATCAAAGGGCCTGATATACGTCCCATATAATCCTGTCCGCAAAGTGGTGCGCGACTACAGGCGCGGTCGGGATCGCTGAGATATCCGCATTTGCAGGGATTTGCGGCAGCCAGCAACAAAAATTTGCAGGGATATTTAATATGCGCATTCGCACGTGAAATGATCACTTCACCCGTTTCAATGAGCTGACGCAGGGCATCCAGCACAAAACGCGGAAATTCTGGAAACTCATCCAAAAACAAAACACCGTTATGAGCAAGAGATATTTCACCCGATTTTGCGTGACGCCCGCCCCCGATCAGTGCCGCCATTGATGCGGTGTGATGGGGTTCACGAAATGGGCGGCTACGTTCGATACCTCCCTTATTTATCGCGCCTGACAAAGATTTAATAATGGATGTTTCGAGCGCCTCAAGCGGTGACATGTTTGGCAAGAGCCCTGGAAGGCGTGCAGAGAGCATGGATTTCCCTGAACCAGGTGGTCCAACCATTAACAAATGGTGCCGACCCGCCGCTGCAATCTCGAGAGCTCTTTTTGCTCTTTCTTGCCCTTTGACATCCTGCATGTCCTTGAGGCCCGCATCTGCAATAACATCGCCGGGATGTGCTGCTTCAATGGGTCGTGTCCCTTTGAGATGCTGGATCAGCGCCATAAGGCTTTGCGCTGCAATAACTTGTGTGCCATCCACCCACGCCGCCTCTGGTCCGCATTCTTGGGGGCAAAAGAGCGCTTTCTCGGTTTCCGCCGCGTGCAGGGCAGCGGGGAGTGCCCCTATGACAGGATTAAGGCGTCCATCTAGCGACAACTCACCTAGCGATACTGCCTCGGCCACATCTTCGGCGGGGATGATTTCAAGAGCGGCCAGCATTGCTAAGGCGATGGCCAGATCAAAATGTGAGCCCATTTTGGGCACATCTGCGGGGATCAAATTTATGGTTATGCGTTTGGATGGGAGTGCGATGACCATTGCACTCAGGGCGGCTCTAATCCTTTCCTTCGCTTCTGACACAGCCTTATCAGGTAAACTAACAATCGTGAACTGCGGCAATCCTGGCATAATTGCGCATTCCACGGTGATTTCGCGTGGTTCAAAGCCTTCAAAGGCAACAGTATGTGCCCGTGTGATCATCGGTTCCGCCGTTCATCTGTCTTAACCGATGTGACGAATAGACATTAACCAATGATTAAGATGAGCCTTAAAATTGACTTGATGAAGACGTCTTTATATGCGCGTGCCCTCCGATTTTCGCGGTAATTTGTGTTGCTGCAGCTCTCACTCTCTGCCCCCAAAGGTCCACTTGCGATGGCACAAATCGCTCGCTCGGCCCTGAAATTGAGACGCCAGCAAAGGGACGCCCATCTGCATCATATATCGCGCTCGCAATACAGGACATTCCAATATGGCGCTCTTCTTGGTCAAAAGACCAGCCGCGTTCGCGCGTTTGCTCAAGATCATCAAAGAGATGTTGGGGACGGACAAGGGTTTTATCTGTAAACTTCGATAATCCCGATTTTGTCAGTAGTTTCTCAACTTGATCTTGCTGTAAAGCGGCCAATATGGCCTTGCCCGTTCCAGAGGCATGCATTGATGTTTCGGTGCTGGGTGGAAAAAAGGCGCGGATGGGATGGGTGGTTTCCACTTGGCCTATAAAGATCACATTAGCGCCGTTTCGAATGGCCAAATTGGCGGTCTCGCCTGTGTCTTCCATCAGCCGTTGCATGATCGGCTTGCTTATTTGCAGAAGATCCCGTCGCTTGAGAAAAGAGGCGCCGACACGAAAGGCTTCTACGCCGATCAGCCAATCCTGCCGCTCTGTGTCAAAAACCACAAACTCATGTTTTTGTAGGGTGTTCAAAAGCCGATGCGTTGTTGCCGCGGGCACGCCGACGCTGAGCGATAGTTCCGTCAAGCTCATTCGATCAGAGGACGCAAGCGTTGATAAAATTTGCAATGCCCGCTCGACGGCTTGGACGGTGCCAATGTTTTGCTCAGTGAAGGGGTTTTTAGGTCT
>WTIQ01000406.1 GCA_011525185.1 Paracoccaceae bacterium
AATATTGATTGGATCCGCCATTCCTGTTTCGAGGCGGGGGAGCAGGCTTGAAACGGCCAGTTTATTTGCAAAGCTAAAATCGGACATTCCTCATACCCTAGCGGCAGTTGCGGTTTTGCTAAAGAGCCTTTCGTGATGTGGATGACAAGGAACCACTTGAAATATTATTTGACATTTGGCATTAAATCGGTACCATTGGATTGAAATAAAGAACCAATATGTTACCATTTACCAAGAGGGACCTATGACCAACAACAGAGTAGCCGTTATCGGTGCTGGCCCATCTGGCCTTGCACAGCTTCGCGCCTTTCAAACCGCAGCTCAAAACGGAGCTGATATTCCAGAGATTGTTTGTTTCGAAAAGCAGGCAAATTGGGGGGGATTGTGGAATTACGATTGGCGCACAGGGCTTGATGCAAATGGAGAGCCCTGTCATGCCTCCATGTATCGGTATCTGTGGTCAAATGGGCCCAAAGAGGGTTTGGAATTTGCAGATTATTCGTTTGAGGAGCATTTTGGCAAACAAATCGCGTCATATCCGCCACGTGCTGTGCTCTTTGATTACATAGAGGGTCGCGTTCTAAAGGCCAAGATACGGGATTGGATTCGCTTTGATACCGCTGTGCGCTTGGTCAATTATAATCCGACGACCGAGCTCTTTACTGTCACTGTTCACGATTATGCAAATGATACCACATATTCCGAAGATTTCGGGCATCTTGTTGTTGCATCGGGACATTTCTCGACACCAAATGTCCCCTACTATGAAGGGTTTGAGGCCTATAATGGCCGACTTCTTCATGCCCATGATTTTCGTGATGCCCGTGAATTTTCGGGGAAAGATATCTTGATTCTTGGGACCAGTTATTCGGCGGAGGATATTGGCTCTCAGTGTTGGAAATATGGATGCAAATCGATCACGGTTGCCCATCGAACCGCTCCCATGGGGTTTGATTGGCCCGACAATTGGGCAGAGGTGCCTGCACTCGTCAAGGTCGAAGGCAAGACGGCACATTTCAAAGACGAGACAAGCCGTGATGTGGATGCGATTATTCTGTGTACGGGATATAAACATCACTTCCCCTTCCTGCCCGATGATTTACGCCTGAAGACGATCAACCGCCTTGCAGCCAGCGATCTTTATAAAGGGGTTGCTTTTGTCCATAATCCCAAGGTGTTTTACATTGGAATGCAGGACCAATGGTTTACCTTCAATATGTTTGACGCCCAAGCGTGGTGGGCGCGTGATGTCATCATGGGTAAGATCGAAATCCCGAGCGATAAAAGCGTCCTTTTGGCTGATGTGCAAGAGCGCGAAGAGCGAGAAGAAGTAAGTGACGACGGCAAATACGCTATCCGCTATCAAGGCGATTATGTGGAAGAATTGATTTCGGAAACGGACTACCCAAGCTTTGATGTCGATGGCGCCTGTGAAGCGTTCTATCAATGGAAAAAGCATAAATCAGAAAATATCATGGGCTTTCGTGACAACGCATATAAGTCTGTCATTACTGGATCAATGGCCCCGAAACATCACACACCTTGGGTCGATGCGCTTGATGATACCAAAGAGGTTTATCTGCAAAATTAAAGCACATGCCGCCCAGCCTCAACCAAAGCATGAGGTTGGGTGGCGTAAGACCTCTGCATAAAGCCGTTGCTATTCAAAAATGAGGGCTGCGCCTGTCTCCTGTAGGCGCGAACGTGTAGTGATGGAACCTTTGAGAAGTTCCCGCGATGTCCATATATTTCAACCCGAATTACCGATAAGGACAAGCTGGAAGCCTCTTATCGCCCTGAAATGCAAAGCATTTCAGCATGTGTCCGCCCGCCCCACGGCGGGCACATATGTGCCCACCCGGGCTGACACATGGGGCGAGCTCTAAATATTTTTTGAAAACAATGTGATATCCCAGCGTTATCCATAACTGGGGTATTTCAATAACGCGATATAGTAAACGGGCCTGCTTGTGGGATAGGAAAGCGCGGACCAGTGGTGTCACCAAGCGGGGAGTTTTTATATAGTCCTGAGGTCTTGGCATAGTATTACTACGGG
>WTIQ01000444.1 GCA_011525185.1 Paracoccaceae bacterium
TCTGCAAGCCGTGCTGGGGTTTGACAATTTGCTTTATATTTCAATCGAAAGCCAAAGAGCTCCTGTGGCGCTGCAAAAGGCCGTTCGCTTTTGGGGCATTATCATCGCGGTTGCGCTTCGAGTGATCTTGCTCTTTGTCATGATCCGCCTGATTGGGGCGCTTTCTGAGCCCTTTTATATCTTTGACTGGGTCGGCGTCTTAGAGGGCGGCGTTAATTTTGCCACCTGCATCTTTATAATCGGGGGTATTTTTATCATCTATACGGCCGTGAAAGAAATCTCTCACATGCTCACCATTCATAATCTTAGTACAGACGTGGACGGTAAAAGCGGGAAATCTGCGGTTCAAGTCGTACTCTTGATCGTGCTCATGAATTTAATCTTTTCCTTTGACTCGGTTCTTTCGGCGATTGCCATTACCGATGTCTTTCCAATCCTTGCATTTGCGATAATCCTTTCCGGTCTTGCGATGCTTTTCCTAGCCGATGGGGTCACACGGTTTTTGGAGAAAAACCGAATGTTCGAAGTCCTCGGTCTCTTCATTCTTTTGATCGTGGGCATCGTGCTCTTAGGAGAAAGCGGTCAAGCCGCAGCGCATGCGATGCATGACCCTTCACTTGCTCTCAAAGTGTTTGGGCAAGAAATCCTGCCAATGTCAAAAACAACCTTCTATTTCAGTGTGGTCGTTTTGGTGGTCGTCGAAATTATCCAATCTGGATATTCTCGCAAACTCAGCCATGAACGCCGCCATGGTGGCCATTGAACGAAACAAATGAATTCTTATATACAAAAGCATAACATTTAACAGGGATGCGCGGAGCTTTGCCAGATACATCATTTGGAAAAATTGCATATGTTGTTTTATTGGTGCTTTTGATTGGCATCTCCTCTGGATGGATGAGGGGGCTGTAATCATGGCACAGCGCTATGGAGGGGAGTATAGCCGTAATACTTCCCCACACTCGAAACGTGACCAAAAACAACACTCAAACAAGGACGGCCAAAAACGTCCCCAAAAAGAGGGTAAGAGACGTCGCAAAATGGTGGCCAAAGCCACAGGTAGGAGCAATGCTCTGTTCATTCCAAAGAATGCCCGTTTTGCGCAACCCCTGTTGTGGCAGACACAGGCACGCATAAGCAACATAAACCCCGCGCTGTCTTACCCTTTTCCATCGATGAACGGGCCGCAAAGGCCGCAATGAACGAATGGCTTGGCTCGCTGTGGTTTGCCCCTAATGGATTGCAGGACTATGCCCGAAAGGGGCGCAAGTTGCAGGGCATTTATGTGCCCTATTGGACCTTTGATGCAGATACAAAAAACGCCTACACAGGAGAACGCGGAACCGTATACTATGAAACGCGAACGGTCACTCGAAACGGAAAAACCATGACCGAACGAGTGCAACGTATTCGCTGGAGCTATAAGTCAGGTCGCGTCAAGCGCTGGTTTGATGACGTTCTTGTACTCGCCTCCAAGTCACTCCCTCCAAAGCATACTGAGCATTTGAACCTTGGAGCCTCGGGGATCTCAAGCCCTATTCCTCTGCATATTTATCAGGGTTTCTCTCGGAAAGTTACGTTATCTACCTCGACGAAGGCTATGACCGGGCGCAAGAGAAAATGGAAGCGGTCATCAGGCGCGATGTGAGGTTTGATATCGGCGGAGATCGCCAGCGCATTCATAACATGGAGACGGACATCTCCGATGTCACCTTTAAACACATCCTTTTGCCTGTTTGGATGGCCGCTTATAAATTTCGCGGTGAAAGTTATCGGTTTGTGGTCAATGGTCAAACGGGGCGCATTCAGGGCGAACGGCCGTGGTCATTTTGGAAAATCGCCTTTGCGGTTTTGCTTGGGCTCTGTGTTGCAGGCGCCTTGGGCTACGCAGCCGCTTACTACGAGCAAGTTTAAATGCATGAGTATAGGCTGATCCTAAATTCGCTTTTTGCACGCCGCACCTAAATATTTTGGTTTGAAGTCCGTTATCTAAGTAAGCCCATCCGGTTGTGACTAGGGGAGCTTGTTTTTAAGTGCCCTAGGAGTTGCAGGCTCCTCTAGACCGGATGGTGCCTATCCTTTCTGTTGGTCTACACTCACGGTGCGGTGCGAATCTTTTATAAATTCACACCGACCCTTTTTTCTCTATACTCTGTGGTCACCGCATAAATTGAGCACACAGGCTCTAGACCTGAGCATTAGAGTATTTTTTCAGTTCGGCGCGTGCCACTTGGCGGCGATGCACGGCGTCTGGACCATCGGCAAAGCGCAGAGTTCTGATATGCGTCCACATATAGGCGAGGTCAAAATCTTGGCTGATACCGCCTGCCCCGTGCATTTGCATCGCTTCATCCACGACTTTACCCGCCATGAGTGGCGCAATCACTTTAATCTGGGAAATCCAAGGCTGCGCTGCGCGCACGCCTGCGGTGTCCATCATAAAGGCCGCCTTGAGACACAAGAGGCGGGCCATCTCAATTTCCATGCGCGCATTAGCGATAATGTCATAATTGGCGCCCAGTTCTGTTAACGGTTTGCCAAAGGCTTCGCGCGACAACCCGCGGCGACACATCATTTCAAGCGCCTTTTCTGCCTGCCCTACAGCGCGCATACAATGGTGGATACGACCTGGCCCAAGCCGCCCTTGCGCTACTTCAAATCCGCGTCCTTCGCCCAAAATAACTGCTTCTTTGGGAATGCGAACATCTGTAAAACGTAAGTGCATATGCCCGTGGGGTGCATCGTCATTTCCAAAAACCTGCATCGGTCTCAAGACCTCAATCCCAGGTGTTTTGGGATCAAGCGCAAACATCGTATGTCGGCTATGTTTGTGAGCGCCAGGATCAGTATTCGCCATCAAGATATAAAGCCCACAACGCGGATCTCCTGCCCCCGAAATCCACCATTTCTCACCATTGAGCACAAAGTCATCACCGTCGCGCTTGGCCTCAAAGGACAATTGCGCCGCATCAGAGGAGGCAAGGCCAGGTTCTGTCATCACATAGGCAGATCGTATTTTCCCATCGAGCAAATCACCAAGCCAGCGCTCTTTATGCGCCTCCGTTCCATACCGTTCGAGAACCTCCATATTTCCCGTATCCGGCGCAGAACAATTAAAGACCTCAGCCGCAATGCTCACTTTGCCCATTTCTTCGGCCAAATAAGCGTATTCCACCGTCGTAAGCCCGTATCCGCGCGTGCTGTCTGTGAGCCAAAAATTCCATAAATTACGCTCTTTGGCCTTGGCTTTTAGCCCCTCCATAATCTCAATCTGACGATCAGTTAATGCAAAGCGATCACCAGAGGGGTGTTTTCCCACTTCACCGTGGTATTCGTCGTTCAAGGGTGCAATCTCGTTTTCGATCATGTCGCGCACCTGCTCTATTAAGCCTGCGACCTTGTCACTTATTCCTAAATCCATCTTAGTGTCCCTTTGCTATGAAGGTAATTTGTAATCTTTGAATCTTTGTCGAAGTGTGAGCTTGGAGACTTTACCCGTTGCTGTCATGGGCAAAGCGTCAATAAACTCGATGGCATCTGGCAATTGCCATTTGGCCACTTCTTTCAGTAAGAGCGCATCGACCTCTTCTTTACTGACCCGTTTGTCCCCATTTGGCACGATGACCAGCAGCGGACGTTCGTCCCATTTTGGATGAGGTACAGCAATAACTGCACAATTTGCCACATCAGGATGCCCCATAACAATATTTTCAAGATCGATAGAGCTTATCCATTCCCCGCCCGATTTGATCAAATCCTTGGCGCGATCTTGGATCAAAAGAAACCCTTCTTTGTCGATTGAGGCCACATCACCTGTGCCAAACCAACCCTCCGCATCCATGGCTGCTTGGCTTGCCTCTTCGTTTTCAAAATAGCCACTTACAATGGTATTACCGCGTACATAAAGTTCTCCAATGGCCTCCCCATCATGGGGCAGAGGCTTGCCCGCTTCATCAACAATTTTCAGATCAACACCAAATGCCCGACGCCCTTGGCACGATTTCAGATCAATCTGCGCATCATGACTGAGCGTCTCAAGATGATGAGAGGACAAAAGCCCGCTGGTCCCAATCGGGCTCATTTCCGTCATCCCCCAGGCATGACACACATCAATGCCACATTTCTCAAAGCTCTCAATCATGGACCGTGGTGCCGCTGATCCTCCAACAATCACACTCGAAAAACCCTCAGGATTTTGCCCACGCTTTGCAATCTCTCCCTGTAGGCCAAGCCAAACGGTTGGCACGCCCCAAGCCGATGTCACCTTTTCACGGGCCATCAATTCAAATAGCGACGCCCCATCCAAAGCCGCGCCTGGGAAAATCAGCGACGATCCTGTCAGCGGCGCAGAATAAGGCAATCCCCAAGCATTCACATGAAAGAGCGGCACAACTGGCAAAACGCGTGCCCCCTCGTTCAACATTTTGGCAAGCGTTACGACCACCATTAAAGCGTGCAACACGGTAGAGCGGTGCGAATAGAGAGCGCCTTTAGGATTTCCTGTGGTCCCCGATGTATAACACAACCCCGCGGCCGTATCTTCAGGAAGCTCAACCCAGTCAAAATCTGTGGGTTCATTCGCAACCAGTTCTTCATAACAGAGAAACTCAATCGGCGACTCTGGCATGTGTGCACGATCTGTCATCAAGATAAAGCGCATATCTGCCGGGAATTTATCCGCCAGCGCTTCGATCAAGGGCACAAAGGTCAAATCTACACACATGATGCAGTCCTGTGCATGCTGCGTGATATAGATCATTTGCTCGGCGCTGAGACGCGGATTGATCGTGTGGCAAACCGCACCAACGCCCGCAATCGCATAATAAAGCTCGAAGTGCCGGTAGCCATTCCATGCCAAAGTTGCGACACGATCGCCCGCTTTTATCCCCAACTTTTTTAAGGCATGCGCCAGTTGACCCACCCGCTTATACGCATCTGGGTAGGTATAGCGATGAATATCACCTTCGGTCCGGACCGATACAATTTCACCCTTCGGATGGGTTTCCGCGCTGAAACGCAAGATTTCGATTATGGACAAAGGTCGATGCATCATCTGACCAAGCATATCGTCTCTCCCTGTCATTTTTTTCTGTATAAGAAATGGAAATATCAGAGTTTGCAAGGCAGAGCTTTGCCACACGGCAAAGACGCTACGTCTTATTCACTCTCCGAGGTTGCCTCTAATGTGAGCGCATGAGAGGTACTTGGCAGTAAATCATCGGTTGAAAGCACGTCATTGGGCTTGGATAACCTATTTTTCACAACCCAAAGAAGCCGCGACTGCGCACGTGTAATTGCCACATAAGCAAGCCGCTTCCAAAGGGGCTGGCCAGCTTCTACCCGACCTGCCCGCGCTGCGGCAAAAAGATCAGGCGCAAAAACTTGTACGGTATTCCATTGACTGCCTTGCGCTTTATGAATTGTCACCGCCGCACCATGTAGAAACGTTGCCCCCATCCGAGCCGCATAGGGGATAAAGGGCTCTTCTTCCTCTGGGCGCTCAATTTTAATAATGGATGCCGCAGAGAGGCGTGGTTCTTCTGCACCGATCACATGAAGCCGTGAAAAGCCAGCCCTTTTCCCAGCCCCGAGATAGATCACCTGTGCCCCTTTGACCAAGCCTCGAGCTTCCAAATCCAACCGTTTCTTGCGGTGCTTTAGAGGCAATTCAATTCCATCACAGATCAATGGCTCGCCCGGCAATAAGGCGCTTTCAGGTGCGCCCTGAACGGTTCTGAATGCATTGATAAGACGAACCCGCGTCGCATTGCGCCAAACCAAAACAGGACTACGGGCCATCAAATCAACCTCAACCCGCGACGCCATGACCACTCTCTCATCGTGACGCGCAATCTCTGCAATTTGAGCCTCAAAGGCCTCAAAGCTCAAAGCAGGATCGGAAAGACTGTGGGCCAAATCTAAAATAGGATTGTCATCACTTTGCCTATGAACACGGTTGAGAACTGAAATTTGGCTAGATTTCAAACTGTCAAACACCATTTCACCCGATTGATTGACGGGCGCAAGTTGCGCAGGATCCCCAAATAGCACAAGGGTCGAAAAAATTTCTTGTAAATCCTCAAACTGCTTTTTGTCGAGCATTGAAGCTTCGTCCACAAACGCAATATCCAACGGCTCTTCGCGCCGTTTCCAGCCTGTGATAAAGTCAGACCCCCTTAATCCAGCTGTCGCTAAAGCACCCGCAACCGATTTATGCGTCTGAAAAAAAGCATGTGCCCGATCAAGCGCCTCGGATGTAAGCCCCTCAATTTCAGGTCTCTCTGCATGACCCGCCAGCCATTCAGCCAAACGCTCATATTCGGGATCATACATCGGCGTATAAAGAATGCGATGGATTGTTGTAGCAGGCACGCCGCGCGAGCGTAACACGCTTGCGGCTTTGTTTGTTGGAGCAAGAACAGCGAGAGTGCGCCTTGTACGCGTTCGTTTGGGCGCGTAATCGCCAAGAATAATTTCAACACCTGTGCGCTCTAAAGCTTTATAAAGTTCAGCCAAGAGCATTGTTTTGCCCGAGCCTGCATTACCTAGCAGCGCGAGCACAGATTGCTGGCTTTCGCGGCGGGGAAGCGTTTGCTCGTTATCAAGGTCAACACCCGCGTGACGCAGGGCAGCGCTGACAGCATCAAAAGCTGTCGCCTGATCATCAGAATAAGAAAAGTTAGATGGCTCCATGCCCCATAGCTACAGGGCATATGGGTGATGCACTAGCCCGATTTAACCCGCGAGTGAA
Source organism: Paracoccaceae bacterium (assembly GCA_011525185.1). GTDB lineage: Bacteria > Pseudomonadota > Alphaproteobacteria > Rhodobacterales > Rhodobacteraceae > LFER01. Next base: position 6,752 of record WTIQ01000444.1, read on the forward strand.
AAATTCTCTGGTGCATTAAGGGATGCTCTATTTTGCTCAAACCAGACTTGTGACTCAGTAGGGCAAACGCGCGCTATTTTTGAAACCGTCTGCCTTGCGCTATCGCAGAGGCGCCATAGTCCTATACCAATGTAGTCTTTCCCCTTGCCACATTCACCGATGATGTCAGGGGACGCGCCAATCATGCGATAAATGCGGATCATACGCGCATCAAAGACCCCAAGACAATGCTCTACACCGTATCGTACCATCGCTTCTCCTGCAGCCAACATCAGGCGAGGAGCTGTGAAACGATCTGCTTTCTGGGAGAGACAAAACCGGGTACTTTCCCAAATAAACGGACTTTCAATACTCCCACCCCCTAAGATATCGGTAAAATGCTCGTTCACCATACATCGACCTGTTGTCGGCATTAAACGCATCGAGCCTGCATGTTCGCCCGCCTCCGTCTCCCAAATCACGTAAAGTGGATTAAGAGCGTCATATTCGTCCTGTTCCTCACCCTTTGATGTGAGCTGAACATCCCAACCTAAACGTTCTTTAAACTGATATGCGCGGTCCTGAAACATGCTATCGCGTAGTCTTGGAAAGGAATGAAGTTCATCAGCATAAAGATATTTTGGCATCGAAAGTCCCCTTAGAGTGCATGACCTCACCCAAGTGGAATTCTCTTACGTCAAACTTTGATCTGCGTGCGCTGACATCACAGTTAAAGGCGTCAAATCACAATTAGCCCGCGGCTGACAGCACTTGCTACAGCATGCGTTGTGTTTAATGCGCCAAGCTTAAAACGCGCACTTTCAGCATAAACTCTTAACGTATACTCGGAAATCCCAAGCGTATGCGCCGTCTGTGCGCGGCTATATCCAAGTGCGAGCATTGTCAGGGTTTCGGCCTCTCTGGGAGAGAGAGTCTGATTGACTTCCGCAGTCGGATCGGTCTCAAGTTCAAGTGTTTTTTTGTTGAAGAGATGGGCCATCAAAATCACATCACGACGCGTGTAATCAATGAAATGCTCCCACTCGTCGTCCTCGCATGTATGGCTCATTGTGAAAAGTGCATATTG
>WTIQ01000280.1 GCA_011525185.1 Paracoccaceae bacterium
ATCTAGAGGCTGTTTATAAAGGCGCAGGTCAAAACAAAAGGCCTATCTCTCTTGTCTTCAACATTTCATTCTGCCGCCCGATCCAATCCCCGATCTGGGTTGGCAAAAGCGTCCAAGAGTTCTTCCCGACGTTTTGCAGCCTTTTGCTCATTTTTGAGTTTCACAATGCCATAACCTTTGATCGCAAGCGGAAGCTCGGCCAAAGCCACCGCAATATCAAGATTTGCCTCGCTGATTTTTGGCAGTATCGCATCTAAATCCTTTTCATATTGGCGGATTAAAGCGCGTTCCATTTTGCGTTCTTCTGTGTAGCCAAATATGTCAAAAACCGTGCCGCGTAGGACTTTCAATCGCGCCAAAATCGGGAAAAATCTTTCAATCTGTTGAGAAAACACACGCTTTGTTAGACGTCCGTCTTTTCCAGCTTTGGACAAGAGAGGCGGAGCAAGGTGATAGCTTAGCTTTGTTATGCCATCGAAGTTTTGTTCAGCCATCGCGCGGGTGGTCAAATGGAGCCGCGCGACTTCATATTCGTCCTTGTAAGCAAGAAGTTTACGATAGCCGTGAGCCACCGCTTCTTTCAACCGCTCCTCTTTTATCATAGCAACCCGCTTGCGATATTTCTTTGCCAAACGTCGTCCCTGATAGGCGATGAGATGTTTTTCAAATGCCTCGATTTTCTCCTCAAGCGTTTGTCCGATTGACGTGACATTATCAGAGAGAATAGCCTCTGCCTCTTTTGGAAAAAGCGCTGCCCAACGGCCGATATCAAGGGCGCGCTTGTTGCCCTCGACAGCGGCTCCATTGAGTTCAATCGCCTGCAAAATGGCCTCATAAGACAAGGGGACAAGTCCCCGTTGCCAGGCCGCTCCAAACACAAGCATGTTTGAATAGATGCTGTCGCCCAGCATTTCCTCTGCCAGCTGCGTCGCATCAAAACACTGCGCGCGCTCCTTTAGACGAGAGTGCAACGAGAGCAAGAGCTGATCTTGGGGGATCCTGAAATCGGTATTGCGGGTAAACTCGCCTGTAACGATCTCATGGCTATTGACCACTGCGCGGGTGCGCCCCGCTTGGGTCAGGCCAATGGTTTTTGAACCTGTTGAGACAACGAGATCACCGCCAATAAGCGCGTCGCACTCGCCCGCGGAAATGCGAATGGCGCTGATGTCTTGGGGCTGTTGCGCAAGGCGGCAATGAATATGCACTGCTCCCCCTTTCTGCGCCAAGCCCGCCATTTCCATCATCCCTGCACCTTTCCCATCGATCTGTGCCGCTTGGGCGATGATGGCGCCTATGGTGACAACTCCTGTGCCGCCAACCCCAGTAATGACAATATTATGGGTGCCTTCAAATGAAGGAAGATCTGGCCGTGGCAAGTCTGGTAAAGTAAAGTCACGGGCTTTACGTTTTTTAGGCGTTCCCCCATGAACAGTGACAAAGGACGGGCAAAACCCTTTCACACAACTGAAATCCTTATTACACGCGGATTGATCAATCATACGCTTGCGCCCTAAAAGGGTGTCAATCGGTTTGATCGCTACGCAATTGGACTGCACGCCGCAATCCCCGCAGCCTTCACATATCTCAGGATTGATAAAGATACGTTGCTCGGGATCAGGGAATTTGCCCCGTTTGCGTCGGCGTCGTTTTTCCGCAGCACAGGTCTGCACATAAATGATCGCAGAGACGCCCTTCTTTTTCGCAAAGGCCTCTTGCACCTCCATTAATTGCGCCCGTTCATGTTGGGGCACCGCAGATGGAAAGGCGGCGAGGTCCAAATCCTCTTTATCATCATATACCAAAGCAACGTTTTTAATATCCATGGCCAAGAGCTCACGTGCAATGCGCGCAGCGGAGAGCCCACCATCGTTGCCCTGCCCTCCCGTCATGGCAACGGCATCGTTAAAGAGTATTTTATACGTGATATTCGTGCCAGCCGCCTGTGCCGCACGAATGGCTTGTAACCCTGAGTGATTATAGGTGCCATCCCCGATATTTTGAAAGACATGTTCTCGGTTAGAAAACAGCGCTTCTCCGATCCAATTGGCGCCTTCGGCCCCCATGTGGGTATAGCCAAGCGTGGCGCGGTCCATCCATTGTGCCATAAAGTGGCAGCCAATTCCAGCGTAAGCCCGTGCGCCCTCTGGTACTTTTGTTGAACTGTTATGGGGACAGCCCGCGCAAAAATACGGAACTCGCGCGGCAAGATCTGGTGCGTTATCGCTTTGGCGCGCCTCTTTCAAAAGCGCAAGACCCGCTTCCACGCGGCTATTGCTACAGCCTTCTTCAATGAGAATTTGGCCCAGATGCTCGGCAATAAAATTTGTGTCCAACGCCCCCTTGTCGGGAAACAAAATATGCGCCGCCTCCCCCTTGGTTGCGCCATAAACGCGACGCCCTTGAAGATCATCAAACAAAGCGTTTTTGATCTGGCCTTCAATCAGTTTGCGTTTTTCTTCGACAACAACGATCAAATCCAAGCCATCGGCCCATTCCCGAAAACTGTCCCGATCAAGGGGCCAAGTTTGCACCACTTTGTAAGCTGTAACACCAAGGGTTTTTGCGGTCTCTTCATCAACGTTCAAAAGCGTAAGCGCATGGGTTAAATCCAACCAATTTTTACCCGCTGCCACAAAGCCGATTTTTGCACCACTCTCCCCCAACATGCGCCGATCCATGCGGTTGACACGCGCAAAGCGTTCAGCAGCCTTGACCTTATGCTCCAATAGCCGCGTTTCCTGTGCCTGTGGGGTATCTCCCAGACGAATGTTTAAACCGCCCTGTGGCAGGGGTGCATCTGGTGATTTAAAGGCCATTCGATGGGGGTTGCCATCGACAACAGAGGTCACCTCAATCGTGTCTTTCATGGTCTTAAGCCCAACCCAAAGACCAGAGTAACGCGACAAAGCAAACGCATAATGACCAAAGTCCAAAATTTCTTGAACACCTGCGGGGCTAACAATCGGAATATGAGAATCCATCATCGCAAAATCTGATTGATGTAAGGTCGTAGAGCTTTCGCCCGTATGATCATCGCCCATGGCCATCACAACCCCGCCATGGGGACTACTTCCCGCCATATTCGCGTGCCGCATCGCGTCGCCACTGCGATCTACACCAGGCCCTTTGCCATACCAGAGACCAAAAACCCCATCAAAGCGGCCTTCACCGCGAAGCTCGGCCTGCTGCGCGCCCCACAATGCTGTCACCGCTAAATCTTCGTTAAGCGCCTCCTGAAAGATCACATTTGCCTTATCAAGGGCATCTTGCGCCCGTCGCATCTGAAAATCGACTGCACCGAGAGGAGAACCTCGGTATCCTGTTACATATCCTGCTGTGTTCAAACCAACCGCTTCATCTCGCACACGTTGCGCAATCATCAGGCGCACAAGCGCCTGGGTACCGTTCAAAAGCACTTGTTCCTTTGCAAGGTCAAATTTGTCCGATAAAGAAACATTGATTTTAGTCATCCACGCCCCCCAAGGTTTCGGCTTTAAGCGATGATTTTTATACAGGATATTCTAAAACGAGACGAAGACTAGTATTAATTTACAGCAAGAGTTCCTATGAAGGGCTGGTATGACGTCAATTTAAGTTAAGTGTAAGAATAGATTAGAGTAGGAAGAGGTCAGAATGGATTGGGACAAACTAAGAATTTTTCATGCGGTCGCTGATGCAGGAAGTCTCACCCATGCGGGCGATACTTTGCATCTGTCGCAAAGTGCCGTCAGCCGCCAAATCCGCGCCTTAGAAGAAAGTCTTAATACGGCACTCTTTCATCGTCATGCGCGCGGCCTGTTGCTCACAGAACAAGGTGAATTGCTTTTTGACGCGACAAAAACCATGAACAAGCGTATCGAAGCCGCCGCTGCCCGCATTCGCGATAGCGAAGAAGAAGTCTTCGGCGAATTGCGCGTAACGACGACAACAGGTCTTGGGACGCTGTGGCTCGCACCGCGATTGTTCAAACTCTATGAAACTTACCCCAATCTGAAAATCGATTTGATGATGGAAGAGCGGGTGCTCGACCTCCCGATGCGTGAGGCCGATGTGGCTATTCGTATCAAAGAACCCAGTCAAGCAGACCTGATCCGTAAGCGCTTGATGTTCGTCCATATTGGTCTTTATGCGACAGAGGCTTATCTCCGCAAAAATGGCGAACCTAAAAGCTTAGATGATCTAAAAAACCATCGCCTCATCTGTCAAAACACAAAGTCACCCCAAGTCACCGCGGGATTGCAACTGATCCAAGAGCTGATGACATATGATGTGGGCACTACATTGACTGTAAATAATTACTTTGGTGTGCTGCAAGCCGCCACCCACGATCTGGGTATCGGTGTGTTGCCCAACTATGTCAGTGATGCCTTAGATGGGCTCACCCGCGTCCTCCCCGATGTAGAGAGCAGTGAGGTGCCTGTCTATCTCGCATACCCTGAAGAATTGCGACACTCGAAACGTATCCAAGCCTTTCGTGACTTTGTGCAAGATGAGATTATTGCCGACAAGCGTATGATCCGCAAAACCCGAGAACAATTGCATGGCGTCTAAGCTATGCATTTTGAGCATATCTGATTTGCAAAAATAAAGCAGCTAACCGCTTGAAAGCGATCAGCTAATTCACTAAGTGAGAATTGAAAGCAACAGTTGTTGTTTTCAACCTCCCTGTTGGACTAAGGCCGAGCTATGCTCGGCCCTTTTTTTTGACGTGCTTAGAGCACGTTCTTCATTAAAAGTTACTAGTAACTAGAAAACACACTCGATTGAAAATGTTAACCTAACAATTGGTATTGATTATTGCAATTTTACACATCCGAATGGATACACCCAACTATAAAGCTTCTTCACATTGTGATCGTATACTGCACGCGGCGATGTAAAAGAACAATTGCTTCGGATTTTACAACGCAACAAATCCAAAATTTGTTTCTGTTCTGTTGCACGCTTAATTCGCAGACCCCTATCTGCGATATTATGTGGCGCTTCAGAGAAATTCGCGCTTGATGCTTCTCGGCATGAGCCGCTCCGTTTGTGTCAATATGTCATAAATTTCCACGTCGTACATGTTTCTAATCACGTTTTTATAAGGTGGTAGATTTGTACATTCCAAAACACAAATTGAGGCGGCTTTATTCGCTCTCTTGGCAAAGGCCTTCGCGACATCTTGTTCGGCCTTTTCTTTTACGAACCGCTTTGTTTGACCTTCGATCAACTGCCTTAAATGGTCATTTGGCTGTAAGCCAATGATATCATATTGGTGATAGAAACTCGCTTTTGGGAAATGAGTAGCTGAGAGAACTGCGCTGTCAAAAGTTATAAGTGGAATAGGTGCCAAAGGATCACTGCGATCCAAGTCAGGAAGCGCGTTTAAGACTGAGGCGAGAAGCGGCTTTGTCAAGGCATGTTGCAAACGTTCTTGAAAAGGTGCGAGAAACCCACAAGAAGTGATAATAACATCCCCATCTGCTTTTCGCGCCGCCTCCAGAAAAATATCAAACAGGTTTGCGCTTTGTGTCTTTGTCACAGCGTCACGGACACGAGCCGAGGCAACCTTAATAATTTGCGGTGGCTCAAGATAGGTTTCAACCGATGCCACATCACCTGGTATGCGCGGGAAAGACGTGTCAAGCTGGAGGACTGTGACCTGCGGCACGGATCAATTCCTTTGCCGGATGTTCTCGGGTAGCCACGTGGCGAGTTCTGGAAAGATGACAAGGATGACCACCATCAACAACATCAGCCCAACCATAGGAATGGCCGTTTTAGCAATATAGCCTATTTCGTGTTTGGTCATCCCTTGCAGTACAAAGAGATTAAAGCCGATGGGCGGTGTAACCTGTGCAGTTTCGATCACAACCACCAGAAAAATACCAAACCAAATCACATCGATTCCAGCTGCGCGGATCATTGGCTCAACAATCGCCATTGTCAAAACGACAGAAGACAAGCCATCCATAAACATGCCCAGGATAAGGTAAAACACCGTCAAGACTGCGATCAATGCAACCGGCGATAGATTATAGCTTTCGATCAATTCGGCCATCGCGCGGGGTAAGCCTGTGAAACCCATAGAAAGCGATAGAAAAGCAGCCCCCATAAGGATGAGCGCGATCATAGCCGATGTGCGCGTCGCTCCCATGAGGCTTACGGAAAACGTTTGCCAATTGAGCGAACCCTGCGCGGCTGAGAGCACAAGCGCCCCAATAACTCCAACGGCCGCCGCCTCTGTCGCTGTCGCAAAGCCAAGATACATCGAGCCGATCACCACCACAACGAGCCCCATAACGGGCAACAGAAAAAGGCTTTCGCGGACCATCTTGGAAAGAGACAGTGAGGCTTCTTTTTGCGGTCGATCACCCGATCCAAAGTAATGCCAAAATACAATATAGGCCATAAACAGTCCTGCGAGGACCAAGCCGGGAAAGACACCCGCCATAAAAAGCTTGGTAATGCTTTCGTTGATGGTCACTCCGTACACAATGAGTGTGAGTGACGGTGGAATCATCAAGCCCAAGGTTGCCGCACCTGCCAGCGTCCCGATAATCATATGCTCGGGATATCCGCGCGCGCGCAGTTCGGGAATGGACATCTTGCCAACCATGTTCAAGGTGGCTGCTGAGGACCCTGATACAGCCGCAAAGATTGTGCAGCCCGCAATATTGGTGTGCAGCAAACCACCTGGAAGAAAACGCATCCATGGAGACAATCCTCTGAACATATCTTCGGAGAGACGGGTTCGAAACAGTATTTCCCCCATCCAGATAAAGAGAGGGAGCGCCGTAAGGGTCCAGCTACTGGCGCCCGTCCAAATCGTTGTAATCATTGCATCCCCAGCTGGACGGGATGTAAACAACTCCATTCCAACCCAAGCAACCCCCATGAGAGCCAGTCCAACCCAAACCGAGCTTCCCAGCAATAAGAAGAGCACAAACAGAAAAATAATGATGGCGTAGACTTCAGTCACTCGACAGCCTCCCGCACAATCTGCGTTTCACGAAAGATCAGCAAACGATAGAGATAATCCCAAATTGCGACAGCCAATAAAATAGTCCCAACAGACATGGCAAGCTGCGGTAGCCAGACGGGGGTAAAGACCATGTCAGAGCCAGCCTTTGACCATGTATCTGCCCAGTGCCAGGGCCATTGACCCATCATCGAAAAGAGGGAGAGGACCCATTCGGGCACCTGATCTAAGCCTTGCGTACGATCGTTGAGCATTTCGGAGAAATAATTCGTCTTTACAGCGTAGCGCGCGAAGTAGGTTGCGGTGATTGCAGACACGAGCATCGCAAAAGCGTCCAGCCAAAATTTTAAAAACCCATTCATATTCAAGAAAATAGACACCCGAATATGAGCGCCTCGGGTCAGCGCATAGGCCATTGCAAAAAACGAAGTACATGCCATGGCATAGCCCGCGAATTCAGTTCCACCTGGGAAAATTGTACTTGTCCATCTTGCTACCATTTGACCCACAATCAGCAGCAAAATGATCACCATAAAAAGAGCCGCAAGAACGCCCGATGCCACGTAAAGACGATCCGTTATTTTCCAAATCGGTGTCAAAAGTTTACGTGCAATTTGCGGTGCGAGGAGACAAAATAGGGCAAAAAGACTCGGCATGACGAACAGCCAGACCCACAAAGGAAGCCCAAGCATAGGCTGCCAGTCTCTCATAGCTTAGCTCCACATCTTTGAAAAAAGGGATCGCTTCGCAGCACAGGCAGGCCGCGAAGCGATGTGTAAGATCAGTTTGCT
>WTIQ01000173.1 GCA_011525185.1 Paracoccaceae bacterium
CGTGAAGCCAGGACCATCATCGTTAATTTCCACGAAAATACGGTCAGCATCCCATTGAGAGGTTAAAATCACGCGCGATTGGCTGAAATCAACTGCATTCTGGATAAGATTACGCAAACCGTGGATAATCTCGGGTTGGCGCATCGTGAGTGGCTGACCTTCGTCCTTTGCTTCGTCAGGCCCTTGGAAACGCATGTCAATTTTAATACCTCGCTTCAGGTGCGGCTCTGCGGCCTCACGGATAATTTCGCTCAAAGGCGCTGATCTCAGGTGATTATCACTTTTCCCAATACGCCCCATCGAATGTAAAATATCCCGACACCGACTGGCTTGTTCTCGGATCAAGACGGCATCTTCATATAAATCAGGCTGGTCGCGCAGTTCTTCCATAAGTTCTGCACTGGTCAATTTAATTGTCGCCAAAGGCGTCCCAAGTTCATGCGCTGTTGCTGCAACCACGCCACCCAAGTCTGTTAACTTTTGCTCGCGGCTAAGGGCCATTTGCGTCGCCAAGAGAGCATCCCCCATGTCGTTCAGTTCTTTGGTAATCCAGCGGGAATACAAACTGAGAAAGACCAAAGCGATCACAATCGCAATCCAGTTGCCAAAGATAAACATCTTTGCAATCCCGAACACTTCTCCTGTTCGTGTCATCAGCGGAATGTGATAAATGGATAAAACAGTGGCAATCCCAATTGCCGCCGCCCCCAAAATAATCGTAGAACGCAAGGTCAAAACAGAGGCGGATACCACCACAGGGGCAAGCAGCAAAATACTAAAGGGATTTTGCAATCCACCAGTCAAATAAAGTAAAAACCCAAGCTGAAAGACATCGAACAAAATCGTTCTCATATTTTCCGCTTCGGACAAACGTTTGTTCTCGGGGAATTTAAATATCGAATAGAAATTAGCAGCAATAGCAACAGAAATCGTGACCATGCAGAGCACCAGATCAAATTGCAGGTTATACACAGAAATCGCGATGAACAGGGCGCTAATTTGACCGAAAATTGCCACCCAACGGATCATTATGAGCGTGCGCAACCTGATCCAGGTCGATCTACGCCGTTCAGAAAAGGGACTTAGGGCTACATCTGTCATCACATTACTTTGTTCGACTACGGGGCATAGGGCGTTCGTTTTCCTCTTGTGTCACTCTACCGTGGTGTTAGTTAAAGCCATAGTCAACGTATCAAGGTGGATAGGCTCCGTGCAAAAGACTATTATCTTATTAACATCCATTTTCATTCTCTTTCTCATCGGGCTGACTTGGGTTTTCATTTCAAAAAATTCGCCTCTTTACGCCACAAGTGATGACCGCTTTGCCGCCTGCCGTGGCTCGACCGTGATGGGCGGGGCGGGTACCATCGGAGGGCCGTTCACTTTGCTGAATACCGAGGGGCAAACTGTAACTGAGAAAGATGTTATTACAGAACCCACACTGGTCTATTTCGGTTACACGTTTTGCCCAGATGTTTGCCCACTTGATGCAGCGCGCAATGCTGAGGTCGTTGACCTACTCGCAGACAAAGGGCGATCCGCAACCCCTGTCTTTATTTCAATCGATCCAAAACGCGATACTCCCGAGGTCATGAAGGACTATGCCAAGTGGCTTCACCCCAAAATGATCGGCCTCACGGGAAGCGCAGAGCAAGTGAAAGCGGCAAGCAAAGCCTATAGAACCTATTACAAATCTCACGAGGCTGATGACGACGAATTCTATCTCGTTGATCACTCAACCATGACCTATTTGGTGCTTCCAGAGCATGGCTTTGTGGAATTCTTCAGACGGGATCAAAGTGCAGAGGCAATTGCGGAAAAATCGATGTGTTTCATCGACCGCGCATGAGCATGATTTGACCTAGGCCAGTTAACGAGCTAAGTCATCAAATAAGCCGAACAAATCTGGTTCAGGGAACAACCATGGTAGCAGAGCGACAAATAAGCGATATTGGGGTCGATAATACCCTCCTCTTGGTGGACGACGATGAACCGTTTCTGCGTCGTTTGGCCAAAGCTATGGAAAAACGAGGC
>WTIQ01000253.1 GCA_011525185.1 Paracoccaceae bacterium
CTCGTTTTACATATTTCCAAGTGATTGTCGCATCGATTTTGATCAACTTTTTGGCGCTTACGACGTCAATCTTTACGATGACCGTTTATGATCGCGTTATTCCGAACGCTGCGGTTGAAAGTTTGATTGCCCTCTCTGTTGGTGCCGTATTGGCGCTTGCGTTTGATTTTATCATAAAAAACATCCGCGCAGGATTTATCGACAGGGCAAGTAAGTCTACAGACCTCAAAGTCTCCAATACATTGTTTAGCCGTTTGCTGGATTGGAAATATCAACACTCAAGTGCCTCAAACGGAGCCGTTGCGAATATTATCAAAGAATTCGAAATTTTGCGTGATTTCTTCACATCATCGACTCTTGTCATTTTGGTAGATCTCCCATTCGCCTTTTTGTTTATTTATGTGATATATTTGATCGCGGGGCCTTTGGCTTTGGTCCCACTCTGTGCGGTTCCATTGGTGCTTATTGCGGGACTTCTTGCGCAGCCGTTTATGGCGAAAACTTCCCGTGATGTTCAATCTTCGGGCATGAATAAGCAATCCGTGTTGATAGAAACCTTAAATGGGCTAGAAACGGTACGCGCCTCGGGCGCGGGTAGTGTTTTAAAGGGGCGTTATTTGGATGCGTTGTTGGAGCAATCCCAAAGCAGCGCCTCCTCGAAAACAATTGGTCAGTTTTTAATAAACTTCGCAGCCTCCGTGCAACAATACGCGCAGATCGGCTCGATTTTCTATGGTGTATTTTTGATCAGAGATGGGCTAATCACTCAGGGGGCTCTGATTGCTGCGATTATTTTGGGGGGTCGTACGCTGGCGCCTTTGGGACAATTGGCCAATGCATTGACACGCATCAATGCAGCGCGCGCCGCCTATCGATCCCTCGATCAGTTCTTGAAAGACTATAATCCGTCTCAGTTGAATGAAAATTTGATCAGCAAGTCAGAATTCAATGGGGATATTGAGTTAAAGAATGTCAACTTCACCTATCCAGGGGCCGCGGTCCCCTCGTTAAGTGATGTAAATATCCGTATAAAATCAGGAGAGACGGTTGGCGTTATAGGGAAGATGGGGTGTGGCAAATCGACCTTAACGCGCCTCATCTGTGGTGTCTTAGAGCCCGATACAGGTTCGGTCTTAATAGATGATGTAGATGTGCGCCAAATTGATAAAGATGATTTAATTGCCCACCTGGGTATCATGCTGCAAGAGAGCTGGCTCTATTCGGGAACGCTCAGAGAAAATATTACGCTGGGATTTGGACATTACAGTGATGAGGATATCCAGCGCGCTGCAGAACTTTCAGGCGCACACTCCTTCATATCTCAGAACCCTCAAGGTTATGACTTTCCTGTTTCTGAAAAAGGAGCAGGTCTATCGGGAGGGCAAAAGCAATCTCTCAGTCTCGCGCGGACCCTGGTGCGAAATCCAGATATTCTTATTCTGGATGAGCCCACCTCGGCCATGGACCAAGCAAGCGAAGCTACAGTGATAAAATCTCTGGAAGGGTTTTTGAAGGGTAAAACCTCTATTCTTGTGACACATCGAAATACGCTCCTCAGCCTGTGTGATCGCGTGATCGTTTTGGAGCAAGGAAAGATCATTGCAGATACTACCCCGGCGCAATTGGGAATTAAAACTTCATGAATAATGATCTGCGTCGCATAGAGATTGAACTGAAACGTGATGGCTCCCGTGGATCCTCACTCCTCCTATTTCTTGTTATTGCCTGCATAGGTTCATTCATTACTTGGGCTCAATTTACTGAGCTTGATAAGGTGACGCGCGGTGATGGCGTTTTGATATCTGAGATTGAAAATCAGTTGGTGCAGGCCCCGCAAGGTGGCACGCTTGTGGCACGACGCATTGATGTTGGTGATCAAGTTAAACAGGGAGATCTTCTTTTTGAGGTTGATCCAGTGGATGCACGAACACAGTACGAGCAGGCGCGTCAAAAAATGGTCCTGTTAGAGCTGCAGCTGCTCCGGTTTGAGGCCCAATCAACACAATCTGCCCTGGACTATAAATTTGATGATTT
>WTIQ01000257.1 GCA_011525185.1 Paracoccaceae bacterium
TGAACAACGCACTGTCTGGGATCGACCCGTCGCCGGCGCGCGTCCATATTTGTTGGGCCAATTATGAAGGGCCTCATGTTTGCGATATTGATATGGACAAAGTTTTTGGAACGCTGATGTCTGTGGAGGCAAACTATCTATTGTTTGAGACCTCCAATCCACGACATGCCCATGAGTGGACAGTGTTTCGAGATCGTGTGGCAGAAATTCCTGATCGTAAAATTCTTGTGCCGGGGGTCATAGACAGTACCACAAATTTCGTGGAACACCCCGAGCTTGTTGCGCACCGCATAGAACGATTTGTTGATATCGCTGGCGCTGACAGGGTCGTGGCAGGCTCGGATTGTGGATTTGGAACGTTTGCAGGGTTTGGTGCGGTTGACCCTGATATTGCTTATGCAAAGCTCTCTGCTTTGTCGGAGGGCGCAAAAATCGCATCGGAGCGTTTAAATGAGCAGTAGAGGGTTTTGGGATGCAAAAAGAACCACTTGTTTTTCTTCCTGGTATGATGTGCGATATTCGACTTTTCAGCCATCAACTGGTGGACTTAGCGGGCGAAAGAACCTTGACGGTCGCCCCAATCACCGACGGTGAAACGATAACAGAGATTGCAAAATCGGTGTTATCTGATGCACCCAGAAAATTTGCTCTGGCAGGGCTAAGCATGGGCGGTATCGTTGCTATGGAGATCATGCGTCTGGCCTCAGATCGTGTAACACGGCTGGCGTTAATGGACACCAATCCCTTAGCTGAGACGCCACATGTTGCCTCCAATCGTGAGCCGCAAATCATCAAGGCAAAAACAGGGCAACTCGGTGAGGTCATGCAAGATGAACTTAAGCCGAATTATCTCGCGCCAGGGCCCAATCGGTCGGACGTTCTCGCTCTGGTGATGGATATGGCGCTGAAATTGGGGCCATCTGTTTTTATTCGTCAATCCCGGGCTTTGCAAAGGCGGTCTGATCAGCAAGCCACGTTGCGCAAAGTGAACGTGGACACTCTGGTCCTTTGTGGCGAGCATGACGCGCTTTGCCCACCGAAGCGACATGAGCTGATGGCGCAACTGATCCCAAATGCAAAACTGCATGTCGTGCAAGGGGCAGGTCACCTGCCAACGCTTGAGCAGCCCATGCTCACGAGTCGTTTGTTGAAATCTTGGCTAAACGGGTTTCAAACCAAAAAAGTTGAGCGCCCCTTTGAGCCTGTCCAAACGATGAACGTTGCTTAGAGAAGTCTAGCTTACCGTCTTGGCTTCAGACCCTGAAATGTGATGAAGGAGCATTTATGAATGCCCTTTCAAAGGTCTCAACTAAGTCTGGCAATGGTTAAAAGAAAACTTGTTGTCTAAAGCGCGTCGCGGCCCAGTACTATCACTGGGCGGGATTTTTTGCGGTCGTGTTAATTGTTCAGATCTCTTTTGTCGTGTCCAAGAGGAGACGACTGACCCGATCCAAAAGTTTGATGTGCCCGCTTTTTCGGAAAACGCGCTACGCGCGACGACGGCGTCTTGCTGGCCGTTTAGGGGTGTCGTTTGGTTCCGTCCCGTCGGTCGCAGAAGAGAAGGGGCCAAGCGTTTCCTGTATCTGTTCCGCACTTGGCAAGAGCGTGGGCGCACGTGTTTCCAAGGCTTCGCGCATTTTGCGTAAATGGTCTGGGCGCGTACCACAGCATCCACCGATAATTTTCGCGCCGCTGTCGCGTGCCATTACAGCGTATTCGGCCATAAGTTCGGGGGTTCCATCGTAATGGATGTGTCCGTCTACATATTTTGGAATACCTGCATTTCCTTTTGCAATGATCGCCATAGGCGGTGATTTTGCTTGGATGCCTTGAACGGTTCTTAACAAGTCCGAGGCTCCCGTTCCGCAATTTGCACCAATTGCAACAGGTGCTTTGGAGGTTTGTGTAGCAATGTCCACAAGGCCTGCTGAGGTAATGCCCATCATAGTACGACCTGCGGTGTCAAAACTCATAGTGCCACACCAAGGCATATCCACTTTGGCAAATGCCTCAGCCGCGGCCAAAAACTCCTCTTGAGAAGAAATGGTCTCCAGCCAGAGCACATCTGCGCCCCCTTCTTTCAAGCCTTCGGCTTGCTCATGAAACATATCAACGGCGCCTTCATGGCTCAGTGTACCGATCTCACCCATGATTTCGCCCGTGGGACCAACCGAACCAGCGACCATCACGGGTCTGTTTTCTCGATCCGCGACCTCTCGCCCAATTTCGGCTGAAATGCGAGACAATTCGCGTGCGCGGTGGCCAGCATCATGCAGTTTTAGTCGCGAGGCGTTGGCCCCAAAGCTATTGGTTAAAAACAAGTCACTGCCTGCCTCCACAGCCCCTGAATAGAGCTTAGCAATTCGGTCAGGGTGAATATCGTTCCAGAGCGCTGGAGCATCACCAGACATTAATCCCATGTCAAATAAAGTCGTGCCCGTCGCACCGTCCGCCAAAAGCCATCCGCGTCGTGATAATAGTGTTTCAAATGCTGAAGTCATTACCCGCTCCTCGTTGGGTGACCAGCATACATAGGCCTCATCTTTTAATGAAATTCATAATTTTCACATTCTTCATGAAAAATTTTAATTATTTACTCAAATCGCCTGTGTTTTTGTAAGAACCACCCGTGTGTGAGAACGCTTGCAGCTCACTAGGGCTTGTTCTACAAGGCCTGTGATTTCAACTTATCCCCTGAAAGTTCTTTTAATGGCGCGGCGTACGAAAATTTATGAAGGTAAAGCTAAAATCCTCTATGAGGGCCCTGAGCCGGGCACTATTGTTCAGTATTTTAAAGACGACGCAACAGCGTTCAACGCGGAAAAGAAAGCCCTTATTGAGGGGAAAGGCGTGCTCAACAATCGCATTTGCGAGTTCTTTATGAATGGCTTGAATGAAATTGGCGTGCCAACCCATTTTATCAAACGCCTAAACATGCGCGAGCAATTGGTCAAAAGTTGTGAAATTGTGCCTCTTGAGGTTATCGTTCGCAATTGGGCCGCGGGTTCTTTTACCAAACGGCTTGGGATTGCAGAGGGAACGCGCCTGCCTCGTCCCATCGTTGAATATTGCTACAAGGATGACAGCTTGGGGGATCCGCTGGTCACTGAAGAGCATATTGCGGCCTTTGGCTGGGCAAGCCAGCAGGAAATGGATGATATTTTGAGCATGGCGCTACGGGTCAATGACTTTATGTCAGGTCTCATGCTCGCTGTCGGCATTCGGCTGGTGGATTTCAAAATTGAGTTTGGACGTATCTTTGACGATGAATTTCCGCGTCTTGTGATTGCAGACGAAATTAGCCCCGATAGCTGTCGTCTATGGGACATAAAAACAGGCGAAAAATTAGACAAAGATGTGTTCCGCCATGATTTGGGTAACTTAAACAGTGCCTATACCGAAGTGGCACAGAGGTTAGGCGTGATGCCCAAGAATACCTCAGTTGTTCAAAAGCCAACACTCGTCAACGATTGATAAAATCTGGAGAACATGAAGATGAAAGCAAAGGTGACAGTCACATTAAAGCAAGGTGTTCTCGATCCGCAGGGACAGGCAATACAAAACGCTTTGTCGGGCCTTGGCTATGAAGGTGTCGAAAATGTTCGACAGGGCAAAGTCATCGAACTTGATCTTGCGGAAACGGATACATCAGTGGCACAGACGGCGGTTGAAAAAATGTGCGAGGATTTGCTCGCCAATACAGTCATCGAAACCTATGACGTCGAGCTAAGCGAATGAAAGTTGGCGTTCTCGTTTTTCCTGGGTCGAACTGTGATCGTGATATAGCAGTGGCCTTTGAGCGCATCGGTGCCACGGTGACGATGGTATGGCACAAGGAAACATCTTTGCCCGATCAACTGGACGTCATTGCCATTCCAGGTGGTTTTTCGTTCGGAGATTATCTGCGGTGCGGTGCAATTGCTGCGCGCTCTCCAATTTCAAAAGCGCTCGTGGACTTTGCACATCGGGGTGGTTACGTGCTTGGGATTTGTAACGGGTTTCAAATTCTGACAGAAACGGGCTTGTTACCTGGCGCATTAATGCAAAATGCGAAACTTAAGTTTTTAGGCAAGTCCACAGATTTGATTGTGAGCACGACCGAAAGTGCCTTTACGCATCGTTATGTGCAGGGCCAATCTATATCCATTCCAATTGCTCATCACGAAGGGAATTATTCCGCAAATCCTGAGACGCTTAAAACATTAATTGACAATGACCGAATTGCGTTTCGTTACAAAGATAACCCAAATGGGGCGTCTGAGGATATCGCAGGTATTCTTTCAGAAAATAGGCGGGTTTTGGGCATGATGCCCCATCCAGAGCGTGCCGTTGATGCGGCACTTGGCGGCGTGGATGGTCAGCCATTTTTTGCTGGTTTGACCGACGTTTTGGTATCTGCCTGACAAAAGCCGGATGAGTGGTATATTGCGCATATGACCGCGGATCGCTCAGGACTGTCAACCAAACCAAGGAAGAAAATTTTTCGAAGCCTGACATGGCAGTTTCAGGTGCTTCTTTTGTGTCTTGTTATTCTTGCGGCCGTGACGC
Source organism: Paracoccaceae bacterium (assembly GCA_011525185.1). Lineage (GTDB taxonomy): Bacteria > Pseudomonadota > Alphaproteobacteria > Rhodobacterales > Rhodobacteraceae > LFER01. The sequence goes on from WTIQ01000257.1 coordinate 4,549, forward strand.
TTTGGTTCACCAATTCCTTTTTCACAGAGCGCTATACCCAATCTATCCGCAATAAGTCAGAAGTGCGGCTGGCGTTATACGGGGGTAATGTTCTTAGTGAACTACAACGAAATTCAATCGTCCCAAAATTACTTGCACAAGATGCAGAGTTGATTAACGCGCTGAAGTCTCAAGATTTTTCAAAATCGACGCAAAGACTTATCAGTTTTGTTGAGGAAATTGGCTCTGCCTCGCTTATGCTTTTGGATATTGATGGGCGCACTGTTGCGTCAACGGATCGCAATAATCTGGGGAGCTTGAATAAGGAAAAGGCTTATTTTGTTGATGCCTTGCGCTCAAAAGAAACGGTGTTCACGGTGCTTTCTTTGGAAACGGGTGGAGCCGCATTTTTCTATTCTCGGCGGATAGAGCATCAAAACCAACCTATCGGCGTTGTTCTTGTTGAGGTTGATCTGCGCAAATTTGAACGGGCGTGGGCGGCGTTTTCCGATGCGCTAATGGTCTCCGACAGTTCGGGAAAGATCATTCTGGCCACTGATCCGAAATGGCGCGGTTCTACGGAAGAGGAGGCTTTAATGCGCATCCCTGCGAGTACCGCGATTGAACGCGTGCGCCAGATTACAGCTGATCTCACGGGGCCCAGTTCTGAATCCTACATTCAGGGCGAGGCGGTTATGCGTGTGAGCGAGAAAGTACCTTTTCGTGGATGGCAAATCACGTCGTTTAGTAGCTATTCTAGTGTGCGTGCAAAGGTCAATAATCTGCTTGTTTTGGAGCTTTTGGGATTCGCGCTTTTGATCACGGCTCTGTTTTATTCTGCTAATCGTCGCACCACATTGCGCCTTCGGGTTTTTGAGGATGAGTCCCTTGAGTTACGTCGATTGAATGAGCGTTTGCAAAACGAAATTACTGAGCGGCAGAAGGTTGAGAAAAACCTCGAAGTCGCCGAACAATCTTTGGCACAAAGCTCGAAACTCGCGGCGTTAGGGGAGATGGCCGCCGCTGTTAGTCATGAATTAAATCAGCCCCTTGCTGCAATGAAAACCTATTTGGCGGGTGCTGGTCTGTTGTTGGAGCGCAATCGGCCAGAAGAGGCCACATCTGCCTTCCGTCGCATCGACGATCTGATCGAGCGGATGGGCGCAATTACCAAGCAGCTCAAATCATATGCGCGCAAAGGTGATGAGCATTATAAACCCATCGATGTGCGTGAGGCTTTGGCCTCCTCGCTCTCTATGATGGAGCCACAGCTTAAGCACTCAAAGATACAACTTGAACAAACCTTATCAGGTTCACATGTGATTGTGATGGGCGACCGCGTTCGCCTAGAGCAGGTTTTGATCAATTTGCTAAGAAATGCCGTAGACGCCGTGAAAACAGTCGAGCGTCCCAAAATTGAAATTATGTTAAACAAAGGTCAAAATATGGTTCTCAGTGTCCGCGACAACGGCGCGGGTGTCAAAGACCTAGATTTGCTCTTTGAACCATTCCATACAACAAAACAGCCAGGTGATGGTGTTGGGTTGGGCTTGGCTATATCAAGCGGCATTGTAAAAGATTTGGGCGGTCGATTGACTGCGCGAAACGCTGAAAGCGGAGGGGCTATTTTTGAGGTACATCTCCCCTTGTTTGATGACACCAGAACTGAGCATTATCGAGTAAAAGCCGCGGAGTAAATTATGGCAAAAGCGATGAAAATTGCGATCATTGATGACGAGCGTGATATGCGCCAATCTATCAGCCAATGGCTGGCGCTGTCTGGCTATGACACACAGAGCTTTGCGAGCGCAAAGGATGCGCTTGCGGTGATCGACGCCGATTATCCTGGCATCGTGATTAGCGACATCAAAATGCCCAATATGGATGGTATTCAATTTTTGCGAAAATTAATGAGCATTGACAGTTCTTTACCCGTTATTCTTATCACTGGACATGGTGACGTTCCTATGGCGGTAGAGGCTATGCGCATTGGGGCTTTTGACTTTTTAGAAAAACCCTTTGACCCTGACAGGATGAGTGCGCTTGCAAAAAAAGCGAGTCAAAAGCGGCGTATGACGCTCGATAATCGTGAATTGCGCAAAGAGCTTTCTGACGCGCCTTCATTGATGAAGAAGCTTATGGGGAAATCCTCGGAAATGGTGCAATTGAGAGAGGATATCTTAGATTTGGCCCAGTCTGAGGGGCATGTGTTGATTGATGGAGAAACGGGCACTGGCAAGACACTTGTTGCACATGCACTGCATGCAGCCAGCCCACGCGCAGAGAAAGCCTTTGCGCTTATTTCCGCCTCTGCTTTTGAGGGGGACGCCCTGTGCCGACGTCTCTTTGGTCCTGTTTTGCCAGAAGAACATTTTCTGCCTGCTGTAGAAGAGGTGCGGGGCGGCACCCTTGTGATTGAAGATATAGAGGCCCTTGATGAGGCGGCGGAAGCGAAGCTTTTAAGCTACATTAACGAACAGGGTGAATCTCCCGAGACCCGCATTTTTGCGATTAGTAATTTTCAAGAAGCGGGGCGCACATTAGAGGACTGTATGCGCAAAGATTTGTTCTATCGCCTCCAGTCGCACCACATCACGGTGCCGCCTCTGCGTAAACGTGGCAATGATATCCTCGATATGTTCACTGACTTGTGTGATCGGTTTGCGGAGGATTATGGCTGTGAATCTCCCGTCATTTCAGCGCAGGAGGCTGCCCAAATATTGCAAGCCCCGTGGCCTGGCAATGTGAGGCAATTGACAAGTGTTGCCGAACGAACTGTGATGCAATCCCGCAGAGGGCAAGGAAAGATTTCTTCGCTTTTGATGAGTGATGCTGATGAAGTAACTTCGGTTGTAACGACAGAAGGAAAGCCTCTCAAAGAATATGTTGAAGCCTTTGAAAAAATGCTGATCGACAACACGATGCGACGTCACAAAGGCTCGATTGCAAAAGTAATGGACGAACTTTTGCTGCCGCGTCGGACGTTGAACGAGAAAATGGCTAAATACGGGCTTCAGCGCGCGAATTACTTGGGGTAACCTCAGTTGTAGCAAGCGCTGGCTATCGCATTCTTTTCAAGAGATATTCGATGCTCGCCTCATGTGTCGGCCCGGGTGGGCACGAATGTGCCCGCAGTGGGGCGGGCGGACACATGCTGAAAAATTACCCGCCCGGTGGGAACCACCACGCCGCGCCTGCCTGCCCCTCGGCAGGCGCGTTCACT
>WTIQ01000497.1 GCA_011525185.1 Paracoccaceae bacterium
TTCGGTGGTCTCATCGCCCAATACTTCCACAGAGAGAAAGAGAGACACAGTGCCGCCGACGGAAGCACGCCGCTGGTCCAGAACTCCGTGTACATACTCTCGTGTCACGTCAACGCAGAAGACTTCCACAACCCGGCACGCGAGGATTTGTGGCTCACGCATGCCGACGTCACAGCCTACGGCGCAACCTCGCACGCTCACGCGCAACTCGACGAGGTCATCGCCGATAAGATCATGATCCAAATCTACAAATTGGGTTAACGGTACAGTTTGTCGTCGATACCCTGAGCACACGCATAAAATCAGGCAGTTATGGGGTGGATACGCGGCTGCCTTCGGAGCGCGCGCTTGCGACCGAGCTTGGTGTTTCGCGCAATTCCGTGCGAGAGGCTCTGGATCATTTAACGGCACGCGAGCTTATTATCAGACGCCCAGGCAGCGGGAGTTTTGTGAAATATCGCTCAGTTGAAGACCTCAAAGACAGTGGTTCTCGCCCTTTAGCAGATCAGACAGGTCCCTTAGATCATCTCGTGATGCGTGGGATTTTAGAGCCTGAAATTGTTAGGCTATCTGTGATGAATATGACCAATAAAGAGTTGAACACAGTCTCTTCTTTGGTGACAGAAATGGAGAAAATTCGCTCTGATGTCTCTGCATTTATGCAGCTTGAGGAAAAGATTTTTATGTGCATGGCCGAAAGTACACGAAATCCCCTTATTGCTGAGAGCTACAAGATGGTCATTGAAGTAAGCCGTGAAGGCTTTCGCAAAGCGCATTTGCGACGTCATCTTACGCCAGAGCGCATATTGGACTATCAACAGCGCTACAACAAACTCTGCAACGCACTCATTTCAAGAGACATCGAAACGGCAGTGGAATTTGTGAAATTACAACTCGTTGAAGAGCAAAAGCTTCTGACGCGCGATTTATAGCGCCACTGAGATTTTGGCTCTATTTCGTCAAGCGCTGTTCCCAGAGTTGACCCAAAGATGACAGCTCTGCTTTGAAACGATCACTATGCTGGTCAAGCCAGTCGGAGATCGACGCGAATTCTACGATTTTGGCTTTGGAATTTTGCACTTGTACCACGGGCCAATCTCCCACCAGTGCGTTTGAGATGCCATACATGTCATCGCCCCACCATTCGGCACGCCCAAAGGCATGTTGGACCCCATGCATTTGTTTCATGGCTGCAAGCACAGAAACGGCCGAAAGCGATTGGGCTTTTTCCAGCGCCGAGAGCCAGATATCGAGCGCGGCAACGTATTCCCAACTGACAGCAGACCATTCATTGGGAAAACGTTTGCAATATTCGTCGTAAAATTCTTGAGGATGGCGAAAGAAGAAATCCTTATCTGCCAGTAGCGGATCATCAAAATCGGGAAATTGAAAAATTGTACCGTTCATGAATTCTTGGGAGGTTTTTTCAATCAGGCTTTGATAGCCATCCAACGTGCATGAGATGATACGTCCTTTAAACCCGCGGTGAAAGGCGTGTTCTGTCATGGCGTGCACCATTGGAGTATGGCTTGTGCACCAACATAAGATATCGGGTTTTTCTGCCAACATTGCTTCGACCATATCAGTCGGAGAGGCATTAAGCGGATCATAGCGAATATCTTTAACGATCGGCATGCCTTGGGCTCCAAATGCAGCACGATAGGCTGCGAGCGACGGATCGCCAAGGCCATCTATCTGACTGCAAAGCGCGACTCGTCGTTCTTGCGGGTATCTTTGTGCCGCCCACTGCACACCCGTTACCACGTAGAGAGGGTGAAGCTCGCTTGGAGCGATCAAATAGGGTGTATCAGGCGTAAGATCACTGGGGAGCAATGTGGTGGTGAGAACGCGATGTTTGCTCAAAAAAGGCTTGATAAGCGATAGACTGTCCCCGCCAAGCATAAGAAGCAAGCGAACATTTTTGTTCAATACGAGGTCTCTGGCACCCTTCCGAGCGCGGTCTGCATCATATCGGCAATCGTAGGCCTGAATTTGCACGGGGTATCGACGCCCCCCCAACAAAAGTCCACC
>WTIQ01000484.1 GCA_011525185.1 Paracoccaceae bacterium
AAGATGATCTGCATTGCGCCTTCGATGCTCGTCGCGTTGAGATCTTTCATCTTTGCTTCGGCGATTTCGCGCACCTGCGCAACCGTCACAGAGCCAGCCGTTTCGCGACCTGGATTATTTGCTCCCGACTTCAACTTGGCAGCCTTTTTGATGTAATAAGACGCAGGCGGCGTCTTGATATCCATCGTAAAAGATTTGTCCTGAAAATATTCAATAATCGTCGGGCAAGGGGCACCAGGCTCCATATCACCCGTTTTAGCATTAAAAGCTTTGCAGAACTCCATGATATTAATACCACGCTGACCCAGCGCAGGACCAACGGGGGGTGAAGGGTTAGCTTGCCCTGCAGGGATCTGCAGCATCAGCGTTCCTACCAATTTTTTGGCCATTTGGCCTCTCCTTCTTACCAACACCCGCCTGACGCGTCAGAGGGGTTTTTGTTGCCGTGGTGCGGGTCGATGACCGCGGTCACCTCGCCTCCCACTCTCTAAAACTCAGGCCTGCTTTGTGACCTGAGTAAATTCTAATTCAACCGGTGTTTCGCGACCAAAGATCGAGACTGTCACTTTCAGCCGCTGGTTCTCTACATCAACGCCCTCGACTAGCGCATCAAAGTCCTCGAATGGCCCGTCATTTACTTTCACCTTCTCGCCAACCTCAAACGTAATCAACGTCCGTGGCGCTTCTTCGCCTTGCTGGACACGGTTTAGGATTGCGTTCACTTCTGCATCGCGCATCGGCATCGGTCGTCCTTGCGGTCCGAGAAAGCCAGTGACGCGGTTAATCGAATTAATAAGGTGATACCCTTCGTCGCTCATTTCCATACGCACCAAGACGTATCCTGGCATAAAACGGCGTTCGGTCGTCACCTTCTTACCGCGACGCACCTCGATAACCTCTTCTGTTGGAACCAAGACCTCTTCGATTTGTTCTTCCAGACTCGATTTGATGACAGATGTTTTGATTTGCTCAGCAATTTTCTTTTCAAAATTGGAAAGAACGCTTACTGAATACCACCGCTTCGCCATGTGACGTCTGCACCTCTGAATCTATTGACGATTTCCTCGCCATTTTTAGCCATCGCGCATCAACAATACGCGTAATAAAAACAGGCGTGCAGCCCGAATCGCAACACGCCCTTTTCCCGTTGAGCGCCTCTGTAAGACCGAGCGCGCCAGAAATCAAGGCTTAATTATAAATCACTCACCCAATAGCTCCCAATACGGCTTGCAAGCCAGAGCGGATGCCTAGATCTACCAGACCAAAAAACAAAGCTGCAATGGCAGACATCACAAATACCATAATCGTCGTGAGGAACACCTCGCGACGCGTTGGCCACACGACCTTTGAAACTTCAGAGCGTACTTGCTGAATAAATTGGGCTGGATTTGTCACTGCATTCTCCACTCACGCTTGGGGCTGGCGATGCGGATATCTAAAAATCCGCCAAATATCAAGAGCGCGATATCGAGAATATTCGCCCACAAAATCGCCGCTTCCAGAAAACTAGAAGCGGTTTTGTCTCGCGCAATTGACAGCGAGGTTACCTAATAGCAACTGGGTTGATGATCATCTGCACCGCGCCTTTAATTTTAGCGTGCCCCAAAACAAACATAAACTCATCGGCCTCATCACGCGCCAATTCCTCTGTCACCATATTTTCGAGAATATAAACGCCCTCTTTCGCTATTAAATGCTGATGAACCTCAAACACACCGACACCCTCTTCAAAAGGAATAACCTCAAGACCCCAGGTATCGGCACCCGAGGCAGTGATACACTCTTTGCTGACCGTGGGAATGACAGTTTGAGCAGATGGGGAGGCGCGGATCTTCTTGGCGGGAGATAAGGCGATGGTGTCCTAGTCTGTCTTTCGGGGGATCGCAGACTTTTGGAACAATTGGTCACTACGTTTTGAAAGATGGGAGCGGCAATGACACTCTGGAACGTGGAACAGGTCGCGATCTCTCAAACGGGGGAGCTGGCTTTGATCACTTCGTCTTTAAACTGGATGATTTAATGGAGGT
>WTIQ01000392.1 GCA_011525185.1 Paracoccaceae bacterium
ATGATGCTCACGCTAACGGCAGCGCGTTCTGGGGAAATTCGCGGCATGCATTGGGATGAGATACATCTGTTTGATACAGACCAGGTCAATCAGAGAGGCTTTTTTGGTATTTGGACAATTCCAGCACACCGAATGAAGACCAAGGCCGAGCATAGGGTGCCAATCACTGCACCAATGCGAGAGCTTCTTGAAGCACCTGAGGCGAGAGAGGGTTTGGTCTTTCCAGCAGCAAGTGGGCGTATGTTGTCTGACATGACTCTCTCCGCCCTCATGAAGCGCATACACCAGTCTGATGATGGACATTTTGTTGACCAGCGATCTCAGAGACCTGCTGTCCCACATGGCTTACGGTCAACCTTCAGGGATTGGGTTGCAGAACACGGTAAATCACGCGAAGCCGCAGAACTACAGTTGGCTCACAAGTTCGGATCCGCAGTAGAGCATGCTTACTATAGGGCTGATCTTCTAGATGAGCGGGCTAGACTGATGATGCAGTGGTTTGATTTTTTAATTTAAAAACATAGCAGTAGCTGACGTCTCTACGATTGCAATCAAAGCCGCTTTGCCAACCGACCTCGAAATTAGGCGATTCGTAGAACCCCGTAGTATTCTTGAGACACAGGCAATCGTGCTTGTACCTAAATCAAGATACCGAGGCAGAAATGGACAAATTCTTACGGCGCAAAGAAACCGAACACATCACGGGCATGGGGCGCGCGACAATCTATAAGCGCATTAGTGAGGGGACATTCCCAAAGCCAGTCAAAATAGGAAAACGCTCAGTTCGCTGGATCGAGAGTGAAGTGTCTGAATGGGTCAGGAAACGTATCGAGGAGTCGCGCCAATCATGAGGCATTTTCGCGTACACCCCCCCGGCCCCAGCGGAGTACTTGAGCCCCCCGTACTAGTGGACGACACACACCGAGAAGTGTCTGATTTCTATTTGGGCGTAATTACCTATCTAGCCCCCCGTTGGAGGGTAATCATTTGCAAGGATCGCATCCAATACATCCTTCAATACCGATCGTCAAAACACTTGAATAAGGGCATGTGGTTGGGAAAGAGCTACCCAACCACTCGTGATGCCCTTAGGCGCATTTGTTCAAGTCGAGGATTGCTCTCAGACCCAAACGCAAGGGCCCTACTCGAAGCCCTGCCTGAGCGGGCCAGAGATTACGTTCGCAAATAAAAAAACCGCCGCCATTAAGGTGAAAAATAGCGACGGGTAGATAAATTTAGCACCCTCAGTATACGCTATTTCTGATGAGCGGCAAACCATACGGTTTTGTCATGGATATAAACTTCAAACTAGATGCGCCCCGATGGGTTGAAACGCTTAACCTGAAGAGGATTGGAAACGATGAATATCATGGACCATGTCCCAATTGTGGCGGCACAGATCGTTTTTGGATCAATTCATACCATGGGTCCTTGAGACATCACTGCCGCAAACAATGTGACTTCGTTAGCCGGCAAGAGCGTCTGTCTAAATTAGGTCTTATTGATGACAGCAAAAATATAGAGCCAGAGTTCCGAAATAAGGGGAAAGACCCCCTTCCCTATCACGTAATAAAGAAAATTAAGTTGGAGGGCTCGGGCGCGACGTGTGACGGCGACACGTTAGTCATCGACCTGTTTGATTTGACAACGGGTGAATGGAGAGGAAAACAATTCATATCGCCCGATGGACGGAAGAAGTTCTCACCCAACCTTGCAAAAGAGAACACAGGAGCCTTCATCGGACAAAAATCCGATAAACTTTACGTCACCGAAGGTTGGGCGGACGCTGTAATTGTACACCGCGCCACGGGAGAGCAGGCCTTCTTCGCGCTGGATGCTGGCACATTACCCAGCTCAGCAAAACAGCTGGTTCGCCTTGGGTACAATGTAATCATTGCCGCGGATAACGACAAAGCAGGCATCACTGCAGCGAAAAGTTCCGGCGTGCCATACAAGGTCCCCAAGAGCGGCAAGGATTGGTGGGACGTGTTCGACCTTCATAGCCTTGAAGCCGTGGCAGAGCAGC
>WTIQ01000471.1:0-6145 GCA_011525185.1 Paracoccaceae bacterium
CATATTGTGCCAATCAGGCCGTCTTGTCTCATTCATCGACAAAATGACCTGAGAGATCAAACGCAAAGGAGATTGTGAAGGGATAGGTCTTTCGTAGCGTAGCCGTTTACTGAACAGAGGATGGTTTGAAAAGACATCACCTCCACGAAGCGCCCTAAGCCAGTTACAAATAAAATAGGAATGATAATCGTCGGCGCGCAATCCCTCATGCGTCTCCGAAAATACATATTCGGATAATTCACCTTCGATCCAATTTTCCCAAACCTCATTGACTGGCATGCCAGCAAATCGCATCGCAATGCAAACCTCGGCAAGCAGGTCCACATTCATATCTAAAAATGCAAGAATTCCAGCATACTCAAGTGACACCAGCGCCTCTGCGTCTAATTTGGGATCTTGGCGACCATAATTGCTGAAATAAAATACAATATGCGTGAGCTCATAAGCCGCTTTCCTGTTAGGAACAGCAAAGGTCTCTTTGTGATTGATAAACCTATTCAAGCGAGACCAAACAGCGGGAATATCAGCGCTTGGTCTAATACCTGCCCTACTCATGAGGCGATGGACTTCACATCTTTGTAGATCAGAGAGCTCAGCTTCTGCCAAGCCCTTTGATTTGATCCATTTCGCCATTGAATAGGACTTAGCTCCATGCATTCCCAAGGCCTCTAAATCCTGAGCAATGGAGAGCAAAAAGCGATAATATTGAGGAAAAAATGATAAACGTTCTTCGAGAGTTTGGTAAAATCCGTCATAAACCGACAAATCATGCGGCCCCAAATGGCAAGAGACGCTTTCAAGGATATTTAAAAGCTCTCCGTTTTCTTTCATCCAATAAATACTGCTCTCTGGGCATCTTTCCTTCGCAAACTGGGATAAGACCGACGGGACTAGCCCCTTGTGGACAGCTCGGTTTGCACCGAATTCGACAGATATAACATTTGACATGGAGAATATGTACTCAAAGCAAAATTGCAAAACGGCTGCAGCCATAGGTTGGGATATGCGAGTGGTGGATGGCTGCAGCGCTACCCTTAGGCAATTAACCTAAGGCGGCACATAGGAGAGAGTGAGGGGCACTCCATCGTGCCGAATATCGTAGTTTTCCGCTCAGCTACGAACAAGAAAAGAACATTTCTGTGCCGAAACCTTCGCCCCCTGCACGCACTGGCTCAGAACATGAAAAATACAGCTCAGTCCCAGCTCCATCAAATTCATGATGATCTACTGGCTTCGAACATGAAAACATGAGCTCCGTTCCTTCACCTCCAAACAAGTCATTTAAATCATGCGGCAACACCTCAACAACGTATTCTTTTTTCAATGCAAGCATTTGAGTTTCCATTTCTTTGTTAGCAACTTCAGAAAAAACAACTTTAACGCCATTTTCAATAAGTTTAATATTAAAAGCTGTTTTATATATATTTGATATACTTATGATTGTTTTAATGTAAAATACAAGGCTTACTGGCTGGTATTCATTATTTTAGATTAATATTAATTAACAATTAAGAAACTCCGATTTTGTGGCACTCCTTGCTTGTCTTGAGACATTGCTTTCAATACTCCCAGAAGTGAGACAGGAGGCGCAGCTCATGAAAATTGCAACGTTCAATATCAACGGCATAAAAGCGAGACTAAACGCTCTGTGTGATTGGCTCGACGAAGCGCAACCCGATGTAGCGCTTCTTCAAGAAATAAAATCGGTCGATGAGGCATTCCCACGCGACGCTATAGAAGACAGAGGATACACAGTACATACGCATGGGCAAAAGTCGTTTAATGGAGTTGCGATATTATCAAAGTTGCCGCTCGAAAATATCTCTCGAGGACTTCCAGGTGACGAGAGTGACGAGCAAGCACGATGGATCGAGGCAACGGTGATGGGAGAGCAAGCAATTCATGTGTGCGGTCTCTACCTCCCCAACGGCAACCCTACGCCAGGACCAAAGTATGATTACAAACTGGCGTGGATGGAACGCTTATACACCCGTGCTCAAAACCTCATCCGAGACGAAATACCAGCAATGATGCTGGGCGATTATAACATCATTCAAAAACGGGAAGACGCGGCAACACCTGATGCTTGGATGACAGATGCTTTATTTCGACCAGAAAGTCGAGCGGCCTTTCAAAAAATTATGGCGCTTGGCTTTACGGATGCTCTACGGGCTGTTGATCCGCATACACGCCATTTTAGCTTTTGGGATTATCAGGAAGGTGCTTGGCAACGTGATGATGGTATCTTAATAGATCATATTTTAATGACCCCCGCCTGCGCCGATTTGCTTTTGGATTGTCAAATCGACAAGCATATCAGAGATCGGGAAAAACCATCTGACCATGTCCCTGTTTGGGTCAAGCTTAACGCTTAGTGATCCGAAGGCACTTGCGTCACATCATAGTGATAAATCCAGTCGAGGCGCCTGACGAGCTGTGCTGGCAAAAACTGCCCTAAGAGCGACATACCAAGATGCAGGCCATATCGGAGCGCGGGCTGAGATAAGTGATACTTCCACACATTTTTTTCAGCCTCAGTCAGAATTTTCTTGACCCTTGCTTGGCGCAGAGCCTGATACTGTGCAAATGCATTCGCTGGTGATGAAGCTGAACCCAAGGCTCGCGCGAGAACAAAAGCATCTTCTATGGCGAGATTTGCTCCCTGTGCCATAAAGGGAAGGGTTGAATGCGCTGCGTCTCCAACAAGCACAGTGTTCTTCTTATACCACAAATCTGGAACTGGCCGTCGAAACAAGCCCCATTCGTGAACACGGTCAATTTCAGTCAGAAGGGTCGGAATATCGCCCCCAAATTCCTCAAAAACGCAGCAGAGTGTTGCTTTCTCTCCAACAGATGACCAGCTCGATTTGGCCCAACTGGCCCGTTTCTCGACAAAGACCATATTGATCAGACGACCCTGCCTAAGTGGGTATGTGACGACGTGTTTATTGGCGCCCATGTAAATTCGCGCACCGTCAAAATGCGGAACAACCGCTGGCACGATAGCACGCCACGCCACATAGCCTGTATACTCGGGCAAAGAACTGTGGGCCACTTTATCCCGAACAACCGAATTAAATCCATCCGCGCCGATAAGAACATGAGAAGGCTCTGGGCTGTGAGTTAGTGCCTCACTATCCTCCATTATATCGGACTGTGGCGTTACGTTTAGCCCGAACTGGCACGAAATTCCATTTTCATGACATGCAACTGCAAGCGCGGCGATCAGATCTGCCCTGTGAAGCATGTAGTGAGAAAAACCGCCACTATAGCGGTCTAAATCGACATAAGCGACTTTTCGGGCTGTGTTCGCATCCAAAAGCTCTACACCACGCGCTCGAACGCCCATCGCCTCAATTTGGGGCGCGAGACCCAGCGCCTTCAACACAAACATGCCGTTGGAGGAAATTTGAATTCCAGCACCAACATCACCGAATGCGGGCGCTTGCTCCACAAGGGAGGACACCACACCATGATGGCGAAGCGCCAAAGCCGCCGTCAGCCCAGCAATCCCAGCCCCAATAATCGTCGCCTTCATTGGCAGCAGATCACAGTAAGACGGATTGACTTAATCGTCGCGATGTACTTTTTCCCGGCGTTCATGGCGCTCCTGAGCTTCGAGGCTCATCGTCGCAATGGGGCGCGCATCCAAACGCTTTAGCGAAATTGGCTCCCCTGTCGCCTCACAATATCCATACTCGCCTTCTTCGATACGACGCAGAGCCGAATCAATTTTGGCAACGAGCTTGCGTTGGCGATCGCGTGTGCGCAGTTCAAGTGCACGGTCGGTTTCTTCACTCGCACGGTCCGCGATATCAGGAATATTGCGTGTCCCGTCTTGTAGCCCCTCTATGGTTTCTTTGCTCTCAGAAAGAAGATCCGATTTCCATGCCAACAGTTTGGCGCGAAAATATTCGAGTTGGCGGTCATTCATAAAAGGTTCGTCTTCTGCCGGAGTATAGCACTCGGGTGCTTTTTCTTGTTTCATGACGTCTCCCAATGTCGTCCTTTTTAGACGTGCGGTCCAAGTTTAGCCTGGTTCCCAGTTATAGGCAGTCACTACCCTAAGTCGCGACCGTTGTCACGTGGATTTAGCAAGTCATTGAAGCGAATTTGAGAACAGGCTAAAGAATGCGAGCGAACAAAACGAAAAAGGGCATGTTCAAATGAAATTCAGTGGCACTCAAGACTACGTTGCAACCGAGGATTTGACAATCGCTGTGAATGCGGCAGTCACTCTTGAGCGGCCATTACTTATCAAGGGGGAACCTGGAACTGGCAAAACGGAACTTGCAAAGCAGGTTGCCAAGGGTCTTGGGCTTGAGATGATTGAGTGGAACGTCAAATCCACGACAAAAGCTCAACAGGGCTTATATGAGTATGATGCAGTGAGCCGACTTCGTGACAGTCAGCTAGGCGAAGAACGTGTGCATGACGTAAAAAATTACATCCGAAAGGGAAAACTGTGGCAAGCTTTTGAGGCTGATCAAAAGGTCGTTCTCTTAATTGATGAAATTGACAAAGCAGATATCGAATTTCCAAACGATCTTTTGCAGGAACTAGATAAAATGGAATTTTTCGTCTATGAAACAGGTGAGACGATATCCGCAAAACAGCGTCCAATTGTAATAATCACCTCAAACAACGAAAAAGAACTACCAGACGCGTTTTTGCGACGCTGCTTTTTCCATTACATTCGCTTTCCTGATACTGAAACACTGTCAAGAATTGTGAAAGTCCACCACCCTGGCATCAAAGACGCCCTACTAACCACTGCATTAACACAGTTTTTTGAGTTGCGTGAACAGCCCGGAATCAAAAAGAAGCCCTCCACCTCTGAAGTACTGGATTGGCTAAAGTTATTACTTGCAGAAGATCTCACGGCTGAAGATATCAGACGCGATGGCGCAAATGCTCTGCCCAAATTGCATGGAGCGCTCCTTAAGAACGAGCAAGACGTGCATTTATTTGAACGCCTTGCCTTTATGGCTCGTGGAAATCGTTGAACCATGATAAAAAACTGATAGCAAAAAACGGCTTTGATAAATTTTCCACCTTCTGGCCACATTCTCGCCAAAGACAGGTTTTAGCCAACATCCCTGTGAGGGATGCTTGGCCATAGACAAAACACTAAGGCAAGTGCACGTTTGAACTGAATTAAGAATGTAAGCATTCTTGAACGCATTTTGCTTTCGAGTCTGCAAGGCGGGAAAATTGTATTAATATGAGAAAAATGTTATTGGCTCTTTGCGTTAGTGTTGGCGCCTGCATGCCCAACCCAGCAGAACAAGTTGCTACACGAAATACACCATTTTTTGAAAACTCGGAAATCACTAATCCATTTGAGACGCCGACTATAGCACCAGTTCCAATATCAAACGCCGACTTGGTCAGAGATTTTCTTGATTTATCATTTTCATTAGAGAGTGTCCTAAATCTTCCTAGTTTTACGCGGTTTGAAGGGCCCATTTCCCTTCGTTTGACTGGTGTCACCTCCGATACTCTTATGGATGACCTCAACAGATTGTTGCTGCGCTTGGAAGATGAAGCAGGTCTTGAGATTTATTTCACTGAGGCAGAAAGCGCCAACATCGCCATCCAATCTCTACCACTTGCTGAAATTCAAAATGTCTTGCCAACCGCGGCCTGCTTTGTTGCGCCAAATGTGTCGAGCTTAAATGAGTTTCGCAGAAAGCGCTACTCGGCTGAGACAAGTTGGTCGAGACAGAAAATTCGCCAAAAGGTGGGCGTCTTTCTTCCAAGTGATGTCGCTCCGCAAGAAATTCGCGACTGTCTGCATGAGGAATTTGCCCAAGCGCTCGGCCCCCTGAATGACCTCTATCACCTGCAACAATCGGTATTTAATGACGACAACGTTCATACGGTTTTAACATCTTTTGATATGCTGATACTTAGAATCACCTACGCTCCTGAATTGCGCAGTGGCATGACACGGACGAAAGTCGCGTCAAAACTGGGAAAAATCGTGAGCCGTCTCAACCCATCAGGTGATGCAATCCAGCCACAGTACATCCAACCAACGAACCAGCTGTGGAAAAACGAAATTCTCAAAATGTCTGCAATTCACGCCAGTCGCGAAGCGAGATTAAATGCGGCGCAACGAGCGTTTTCAATAGCTGAACAG
>WTIQ01000471.1:6245-7698 GCA_011525185.1 Paracoccaceae bacterium
ACAGATCACCGATATGGCATCAGTCTCTACAAGCTGGCCCGTGCTGTGCAACCTTATTCGGTAGATACTGCGCATGATCTCTTCCAACGCGCTGAAGCAATTTTCGCAAGACTCCCTAATACAGAGTTGCATGGAGGCTTTGTCGCGCTGCAATACGAAAATGCCTCTCTTTACGCGACACTGCGCTTCCTGGAAGCTGAAGCTTTAGAAATGACAGGACAAGCGGCAGAAGCGCAACAAGTGAGACTGGACTCCTTAAGCTATGCACGCTACGGGATAGGGGATGAGGCGGAGATCAGACAAGTCATCCGTGACATCAATCGCCTGAACCCAAACAACTAACGATAGGTGACAAGATGTATCTTCTTTGCGGGCTAATCGGCGCCATCTATGGTGGACGTCTTGCAAAAAAACGAGACGGCAAACCCGCTGATATTGCGCAATACGCTGCTGGGTTTGGAATATTCTTTGCGCTGATCGGTTTATTCGTGACGATCATTGCAGACCGCACTATAATCTAATGCATGTTTTTACCATTCTTTGACAATTTGCGAAATGCTGGAGTTCCCGTGTCTTTGCGGGAATTCTTAAGTTTTCTCGAAGGAATGAAGTCAAATCTGACAACCTATGACATTGAAGCGTTCTATTTCCTAGCCCGCACCACAATGGTTAAGGATGAGAGGAACCTCGATAAATTTGACCGCGCCTTTTCTGCGACCTTCAGCGGACTGGAAGATATATCAGCAGAGCAGGTTCTAAACGCCGTTGATATTCCCGCCGAGTGGCTCAACAAACTCGCTGAAAAACATCTCTCGGACGAAGAGAAAGCGCAAATTGAGGCGATGGGCGGGTTTGAAAAGCTGATGGAGACGCTGAAAGAGCGCCTGAAAGAACAAGAAAAGCGCCATCAAGGCGGCAGCAAATGGATCGGAACCGCTGGCACCTCGCCCTTTGGGGCGTATGGATACAATCCTGAGGGCGTGCGCATTGGCCAAAACGAAAGTCGGCATAAAAAAGCGGTCAAGGTCTGGGACAAGCGTGAATTTAAAAACCTAGACGATCAGGTGGAACTGGGCACACGGAATATCAAAGTGGCCCTCAAGCGCCTGCGTCGTTGGGCACGTGACGGCGCAGAGGATGAGTTGGACATCAACGGGACCATCCGCGCCACGGCTGAGAATGGCTATCTTGACGTCAAAACCCGTCCTGAGCGGCGCAATGCAGTCAAAGTTTTGTTGTTCCTCGATGTTGGTGGCTCAATGGACCCCCATATCAAAGTCGTTGAGGAACTTTTTTCCGCCGCACGCAGCGAATTTAAACATCTCGAATATTTCTATTTCCACAATTGCCTTTACGAAGGGGTCTGGAAGGATAATCAGCGACGCTGGAATGCGCAAACGCCAACGCATGAAATTTTGCGCACCTATGGCTCAGATTACAAATGTATCTTTGT
>WTIQ01000474.1 GCA_011525185.1 Paracoccaceae bacterium
TACTGCGACCCACCTAAAAAATCGGAATAAAGTGTGGCTCTTGCGGTGCTAGGAATATGGTAAACGCTGTTTCTACGTCCTGAAATTCCACGGTACGAGGTCGCCGGTGTCTTTTAGCTGATGGTCATGGGCTGGATTTGGTTGAGACTTGGGCACGTTGGATGGTCAATTTTATCTAAGGGCGTGCATTCTGACCAGAGTTTTTCTCAAACTATTGCCAAGCAATCATCTGCTGTTAGTGCAAAGCAAACGCTTCGTTCCATGACGATTGGCGCAGTGTTTGGGAAAGTTATCCTCAAATTCGATAGAAATTAGGCTGCACATTTTCCTCTGTAGGCGCTTTTCCTGGCGATAGAAGGCTGCATGCCGAATTTTTGAGTGTACCATTTCGACAAAAGTGTGACGTTTGAAAACCCACAGGCAATGGAGATTTCTGAAATAGGAAGATCTGTCTGTTTGAGCAATTGCTCTGCCTGTTCTAGGCGTAATGATCTATAGACCTGCAGCGGGGATTGGTTCAGTTTTTCGCCAAAGCTACGTTCAAGACGGCGTGGGGACACGCACATGATTTCAGCAATCTGTCCCACGGTCAATGTATCCTCTAAGTGATCGAGCATAATATCCAGCGCCTCTCCGACCACGGGGTGCCCTTCGGCAAGGCGCTTAAAGTGGCAATGTTCACGGGAGCGCACATCAAGATTTTCATTTGAGAGCCCAAGTTGAGCGCGCAAGGCGTTGGCGATGAATTCTCCGTCCAATTCCCGTACAATATCAATCATCATCTCAATAGCCGCGGCAGGGCTGATCGCACTGCTGAGAGAGGAACTATGATACCGCGTCTCTTCGACAAAATCGCTCACATAGCCATTTTCAAGGACAGCTTTGCGAAATTGGGAGTGGACCGCCACTTTCTGCGTTTTCAAGATACCTGCGTTAAGCGGCACAAAGACTGCCGAACCAATGGTGCAGACCCGTGCAGCGTTACGCAGACATTCACGCGCTGCCGTGCGTTCCGCCGCATCCAAGACCCAAGGCTCAAAAATGCCACCAGAAAGCACGAGCGTATGGGACGAAGAACATTTCATATCTTGGAATGTCGAATGAGAGGCATCAGTATTTTGCCAGCTGTAGCAGTCGTAGCCCAAAAGAGCGTTAGCGGCACGCAAAACATCGATGCAGCTTTCTGCGGCATGGCGGGTTCGAGCGTTTTGGGAGAGGAACAGAAACTCGCGCGTCAGATTGTGCAGAGCGAGTGGTCCACTTCCTGCATACTTCGGGCTATTGATTTTACGGTTTAAATACATGGTTTTTTCCTCGTTACCTTTTGGTCCCAGAGCCCCTCACTGACTAGGTGGTTATATTTTCAATGGATGTTTCCAGAGCATGGAGAAATGAGCCCGCGGAAGAGCTTGCAGAAAACAAACGAAAATTTGTTTCGGTGATCCGCGTGATGATGACCCCTAGATGCTCCATTGACGTACGTGCCACGGCGCCGATGTCAAACGCGCTTATATCAAGATCTACTGGGCAAATCCGTTCAAGCGCAGTCAATGTCGCGGGTCCACCTATATCGAGAGCGACCCAAACATGGGTTTGGTCGGTCGTATAGGCGATACCAGCCAGTTTTTGCTCCAAGTCTTTGTTCATTTCAAAGCTATTGGCCACATCCTCTACGCAGAGCAAAAATTGATCTTGTGCCATGCGCATCAAGGTGCCGCTCCCGTTGAGGCAGGGGCAGCTCGCGCCGACATTTGGCACATCACTGGCCTCCAAAGCTTGAACAACCGCAGTCCCATCCTGACCATTGGGCAGAGCAAGCGAGATCAAGGCCATCGTATCAACTTCGTTGAGCGATACATGTTCAAACTGCTGCGCATATCCGCCAAGAAATGGCTCTAGTTGTAAGGTATATTCAACCACGTTGAAGCCCTCCCTCTGGATCGTAGAAATGGGGGGAAACGATTTCAGCTTCCACATTGACGCCGCGCGCAGGGTTCACCACCTTCACGATCTCACCCATTCGACTCTGACCATTTTTGATGAACCCCAAGCCAATGGAATGACCAAGCGAAGGAGAGTAGGCCACTGATGACATCCAACCTTGATCATTTGCCATGTTTTCGCGCTCACCCTTTGTGATGAAGTGAGAGCCTGCCAGCAACGCGTCCTGCGTATTGACAGGCTTAAATCCGACGAGCCTTATGTCGTCCTCAGGGTTCATTTCAGGTCGTTGAGAGAGAGTTTTTCCAATGCAGTCTTTTTTCGCACTTACAAAGCCACCAAGGCCCAAGTTTGCGGCAGTCGTTTGACCATTAAGCTCGTTGCCAGCCGCATGTCCTTTTTCAATGCGCATGACGCCCAAGGCTTCAGTGCCGTAGGGGATGGCGCCAAATTCTTCTCCCGCTTGCATGAGAACGCCCATCATTGCATTGCCATACTTCGACGGCACCGCGATTTGATAGGCAAGCTCACCCGAAAACGAGATGCGAAACAATCGCGCTGGTGTGCCGCCGCAAACCGTCAATTCGGCACAAGCCATAAACGGAAAGGCCTCAGAGGAGAGATCAAACGGAGCATCCACCACTTTTTGCAGTAAAGCCCGCGAATTTGGGCCGGCTACGGCAAACTGCGCCCAGCCATCGGTTGTTGAAATCAGATGCACGTCGAGATCAGGCCAGAGACATTGACGGGCAAACTCAAGCCGGCGAAACACAAGGACCGCGTTGGCGGTAGTTGTGGTCATCACAAAGTGGTTCTCGCCAAGCCGCGCCGTTGTTCCATCATCATAGGCAATCCCGTCTTCGCGCAGCATAAGGCCGTATCGTGTTTTCCCGACAGGCAGTTTCAAAAATGCGTTGGTATAGACGTGGTTCAGAAACTCAGCGGCGTCCTTTCCCTGAATATCGATTTTGCCCAGCGTGGTCACATCGCAGATCCCGACCGAAGCACGTGTCATTTGGACTTCGCGGTCTACACTGTCGCGCCAGCCTTTTTCACCCTTGCGGGCAAACCATTGCGCCCGCAGCCAATTGCCTGTTTCAACAAAGGTAGCGCCATTGGCCTCGGCCCATTTATGGCTAGGTGTAAGGCGATAGGGGCGGAAATCTTTGCCGCGCGCACGGCCTGCAAGGGCACCGATAGGAACAGGTGTGTAGGGCGGACGAAAGATCGTCGTGCCCGTTTCAGGGATCGTTTTACCCGAACATTCCGCCAAAATCGCAAGGCCTGCAATATTAGAGGTTTTGCCTTGATCGGTCGCCATGCCAAGTGTGGAATAGCGCTTGAGGTGCTCAACAGAGCGAAAACCCTCCTGATACGACAATTTTATGTCTTTTGTTGTGACATCGTTCTGGAGATCGACCCACGCGCGTTTGCCAGTTGTTTTAACATGCCAAAAACTCGTCGCGCTATGGGCTTCATCCTCTGCCTCAAAGGACTCGCTCTTTTTCACTGCCATTCCCAAATCATTCAGGATCGTTTCGGCACTTTGCGCGGCGTCTTGCAATCCAGCTTTCAGGGTCAGAGTGCCGCTAGCAGCCCCTGCAACCTGCATTCCAGCTGGCAGCGTGCCGCCAGGAACGAAGGCAAGGATATCCTCTCTCCATTCTGGTTTACCCCTTTGATGGCAGGTTAAATGCACATTAGGGTTCCAGCCGCCTGCAACCGCAAGGCAGTCGGTTGCTATGGTCTTGCCATTGCTCAGTTTGATCGATTTTAGTCCCTTGCGTCCCGCCGTATCAACGATATGCGCGCCATGTATCGTCTCAACCCCATTGAGTGACACGGGGGCAGGGGCGTTTCGCACATCAATGACGGCAACGACCTCTACGCCCTGTTTTTGCAAATCAGATGCCGTTCGCCATCCGTCGTCATTATTTGTGAATACGCTCACTTTATGACCTGGGGCGACCGCATATCGATTGACATAGCTGCGCACCGCACCAGCCAACATGACGCCAGGGCGGTCGTTATTTGGAAATGCAATTGGACGCTCCGTTGCCCCTGCTGTCAGCAACGAGCGTTTGGAATAAATACGCCACAGGATTTGACGCGGCTTGCCATTTGATTGTGCAAGGTGATCTGTCTTTCGCTCCAGAGCGCCAAAGACGCCATGATCATAGGCACCGTAGACCGTTGTCCGGCTCATCAGCCGGACATTGTCCATAGCTGCCAGCTCCGCCACAGCGTTTTGGGCCCAAAGATGCCCCTCCATACCGTTGATCCCATAGGTTTCCGCGTTGAGGCGTCCGCCCATGACGAAATCTTCGTCTGCGATAATGACCCGAGCGCCACTTCGCCCCGCGGTAAGGGCTGCGGCAAGGCCCGCTGGACCTGCTCCGATGATCAAGAGATCGCAATGCAGGAAACCTTTGTCATAGGTGTCGGGGTCGTCCTTCATGGACAATTGCCCAAGACCCGCCGAGCGACGAATCAAAGGCTCATAGACTTTTTCCCAAAAGGCTTTGGGCCACATAAAGGTTTTGTAATAGAACCCTGCACTCAAAAAGGGTGCCGCGAGATCGGTCACAGACATCAAATCAAATTCAAGCGAGCCTATATGGTTCTGGCTGCTTGCCCATAATCCGTCAAAGAGTTCTGCGACTGTTGCTCTTGTATTGGGCTCTTGGTGAGCACCTGAGCGAAGCTGAACCAAGGCGTTTGGTTCCTCTGGTCCCGCGGAAAAGATACCGCGTGGGCGGTGATATTTAAAACTGCGACCAACAAACCCTTTGCCATTTGCCAAAAGGGCAGAGGCGAGCGTGTCCCCCTCATAGCCTTTAAAGCCCGTACCGTTGAATTTAAAGGACAGGCGTTTATCACGATTGATCAGGCCGCCATGTGCGAGACGATTGCTTTGTTCTGTCATCTGCTGCGCCCTCGCGATTTTGCGATCTCGCGCGCGATCTCGACCTTGGTGATTTCATGGGTCACGGTGTTACGGGTCACAACAAGCCAAGAGCGATCCCCTTGTTCGTGATACCACAGCTCTTGATGTTCGCCTGCTGGGTTGTCGCGCAAATATCCGTATTCGTAAAAAGCTTCAGCAGCGTCATCTGCATTGGGGTCAGGGCGATCAATCAGTGACGCATCTCCAAGATACACGAATTCTGCTGCATCACGGGGCCCAAGAAGTGGATGATTGATGATCATATGTCCACCTCTACATTGTTGAGTTCAGATTTAGTCATTTTATACCGCATGTCTGTCATATCAGTGCAAATTCGGTTGATTGCCTTGGCCCTTCTCATCGATCAGGTGCCCGCGTTTAAACCGGTCGAGACGCATTTCCGTTGCCACGGGATGTGGTTCGTCTTTGGCGAGCAAATGCGCATAGCAATATCCGCTTGCTGGCGTTGCCTTAAAGCCGCCATAGCACCAGCCACCATTGAAATAGAGCCCTTCGATATGGGTTTTGTCGATAAAGGGCGACCCATCCATGGACATATCCATAATGCCCCCCCAACTGCGTAAAAGACGGGCACGCCCAATCATTGGCATGATCGCCATACCGCCTTCGGCGACGTCTTCCACGACAGGCAGGTTGCCCCTTTGGGCATAGCTATTATAGCCATCAATGTCGCCGCCGAACACAAGCCCACCCTTATCGGATTGACTGACATAAAAATGGCCTGCCCCAAAGGTAATAACGCCCGGGAGAGTAGGCTTTAGTCCCTCTGACACGAAAGCCTGGAGGACGTGGCTTTCGATGGGCAGGCGCATACCAGCTTTTGCCATCACATGGCCAGAAGACCCCGCGACGCAAACCGCTATTTTATTTCCAGATATGGCACCCTTTGTGGTTTCGACGCCTGTGCAAACGCCATTTTCGATTTGAAAACCTGTGACTTCGCAGTTTTGAATGATATCAACACCATTTTGGTCCGCGCCACGTGCATAGCCCCATGCGACCGCATCATGGCGTACCGTGCCGCCGCGACGCTGATACAAGCCCCCTTTGATGGGGAAGCGTGCATTATCAAAATCAAGAAAGGGTAACTCGCGTCGCAATTGCGCCTCATCTGCAAGCTCTGCATCGGCACCTGCGAGAATCATCGCATTGGCGCGCCGCACAAAGGCATCGCGTTGAGGGTCCGAATGAAACAAATTCAAAATAGAACGCTGACTGACCATAGCGTTGTAGTTGAAATCTTGCTCTAGGCCTTCCCATAGCTTTAGCGAAAACTCATAAAAGGGCTCATTGCCTGGGAGCATGTAATTTGATCGGATGATGGTTGTGTTGCGCCCAATGTTTCCAGATCCAAGCCACCCCTTTTCGAGCACCGCTACATTTCTCACGCCGAAAACTTTGGACAAATAGTACGCCGTCGAGAGACCATGCCCTCCACCTCCGATGATAATGACATCGTAGTGAGATTTTGGTTCAGGCTCACGCCAAGCTGGTTTCCATCCCTTGTTTCCTGTCAAACCTTCCAGAAAAACCTTAATTCCCGAGTAGCGACTCATCTTCGTCCTTTCAATGATGGCCTATAATCTCTCGTATTTCTGGTCTAGACTTTCCTAAAATAGACATTTATATTCACAAAATGGAAAAAACTGGTACAAAAGTGTCCCAAATTACAATTGGCGTATTGCCGATTGAGGGTTTTGCTTTGATGGCGTATGCTTCGACAGTCGAGCCGTTTCGTGCGGCAAATGTCCTTAGTCGCTCTCCAATCTACAACATTGTCAACATTGGGGCAAACGATGCGCCCATTACAAGCTCTGGCTCGGCAAGCGTTACCCCTCAAAAGACGATCAAGGATAAAGTGGACGTTGATTACCTCTTTGTTGTTGCAGGCGGAAACCCTCTGTTGTTCAAGAAACGCGACGTTTTAGCTTGGCTTGGTCGGATGGCTCGCTTTGGCACACGCATGGGCGGCGTCTCTGCTGGGCCTGTGATATTGGCTAAGGCTGGCTTGATGGAGGGACGTCGCATGACGGTCCATTGGGAGCATGCTGAAGCGCTCTCCGAAGCCTTTCCCCATCTCATGCTTGAACGCACGTTATATGTGATGGATCGAGATCGACTGACCTGTGCTGGGGGAACGGCTGCGCTTGATTTAATGCTTGAGATTATTACAGGACACCACGGCGCAAAATTTGCAAATTTGGTCAGCGATTGGTTTTTGCACACCGAAATTCGCCCTGCCATCGGCCCACAGCGCAGTGGCTTGGCGGCGCGTGTGGGCTCTTCGAATGTTTTGGTGCTAGAGGCTGTTAAGTTGATGGAAAAACACATTGCTGAGCCAGTAAACCTATCCGCCATAGCAGATGCAGTTGGCGTGAGCGAGCGGCAGCTCAACAGAATATTCAAAGAGAAATTAGGACGTTCCACAATGGGCTATTACCGCGACTTGCGTTTAGATAAAGCGCACAATCTTTTGGTGAATTCTTCTCTCGCGTTGACTGAGATTGCCTATGCAACGGGCTTTGCAAATTCGTCTCATTTTTCGCGCCTATTTTCAGATTATTTTGGGTCTCCACCATCTGTTTTCAGATGAATGCTTGCAAATTTTGATCTGGCACTTAGTTTTCGACCACAAAGGAGATCGTGATGCATATTCTCGTATTACAGCACGCTCGGGTCGAACATCCGGGCATTTTTCGAAAGTTTTTAGACGAAGATGGTCATACTTGGACAGCTGTTGAAGTTGACGAAGGTGAGGCGCTGCCGGCTCTC
>WTIQ01000234.1 GCA_011525185.1 Paracoccaceae bacterium
GGTGCAAGCCAAGGGCTAGGGCTGCTCTTTCAGGTCTTTGTGGCAAGTTATGGCTTTCTCCTCTGGTTCAAACTCATCGGAATTTACGAAGCCTCCTCTGTCGCTTCTTTCAGCTTTTTGGCACCTGTGCTCTCGGTCGGGCTGGGTTGGCTCATCCTCTCAGAGCAGGCGGGTCTCAACCTGCTTTTCGCCTTGATATGCGTGGCACTTGGATTGATACTCATCAATAGAAAATGAGTATTTTTGAACTCTTGTGTATCTCGTTTGTGTTATATTCTTATCCTTCAGTAGGGTTAAATCTCTAAACACTTTTCAAGCTTGCCGATTAGCGAGACGATGGCACAGCGGACATATTTGAGAGGAATAGGACAAGAAAATGATTGAAGGTCTAAGCCATCTTACATTTATCGTGCGTGATCTTGATAAAATGGAAGAGATCCTAACGAAGGTGCTAGATGCGCGTAAGATTTATGACAGCGGGGATCAGAGTTTCTCCCTCTCACAAGAGCGCTTTTTTGATATTTCTGGAATTTGGGTGGCAATTATGGAGGGCGAGGCTTTGTCCGAGAAAACCTATAATCATGTGGCCTTCAAAATATCACCTGATGATTATGAGACGCGATTGAAATGCGTTCGTGCCTTAGGGCTTGAGATCAAAGAGGGGCGATCGCGGGTGACAGGAGAAGGGCGCTCGCTCTATTTTTACGATCATGACAAGCATTTGTTTGAACTCCACACAGGCACAAGGGCAGAGCGGCTAGAGCGATACGCCAAAGGATAATGGCAAGCTTTGGGTGCGTTTAACCTATCTCTTTATCATTTCAGGCCCATTTAATCATCAGAGCCACACACTCCTTTGATTAACGCGTATATGTTGGTGTAAGTTATTGAAAAATTATTGAAAAAATTGTGTATTTATAACCTTTTGACGGCCAAAGCGTCTGCCCAAGGGTATGTTGACACCGCTTGATACTGCCGTTCTACAGGACGGTTTTTCGGAAAACTATCGCGCGCCACGAGTCCTTTACTTGGGGAAGTCTGTAATGAATTCTTGAATATCAGCGCATTCGACCGTAATTTTCGGTGAAGGATACGCGTTTAAGACTGGGTTTAAGGCGAAACTATGGCGTTTATCTCTGAGGTACACGGTGCTGGGAAGGATTCTAGTGAGACTACGCGGGCAAGACAAGATGAAGCCAATGACGAATTCATCGAAATTGCCGTAGCGCCTGGCGAGAATCTTTCCGACTTTATAATCGAGACATATACTGCAAGAGGGGTTTTGACAGATGCGTCAACCGCAGCTGGCGTTACGGGATCGACCAGACTGTCTGATTTGGTTGATGGCTCTACGTCGCTAGGTGTTAATGTTTCTGTTGCGCCCGATCCAGAGCATCCTGATTGGACGATTGTTGTTATTCCCGTGGGCATCGTTAACTCCACCAATGGAGGCACAGATTCCGCCTCTGCTTTTGTTCTATATGACGATGCAAACAATGTGATAGTCGATGCAGTCGCCGTGGGTTTTGATCCAATTACTATGCCTTTGTCTGGCTCAGGTGTTGTCAGTGGGCAATCGCCGTCTTTTACGAATTATGCTGAACCCAACGACGGTAATATAAACGTTCAAATTTCAGTGGAAGACACTGTCACCTATTATGACCCAGACTCAATGGGAAATGCTGCAGTCTCCTTTGCGCGCGGTACTTTGATCAAAACTCGGTCGGGCGACATAGCCATTGAACAGCTTAAAGCTGGGGATTACGTTTATAATATAGAGGGCGACTTAAAGCCAATTCGTTGGGTTGGTTCTCGCAAACTGGATTGTGTCGATTTGGACTTTCGCCCTAAGTTGAAGCCAATCGTAATACGTAAAGATTCGCTTGGTCCTAATTTTCCAACTAGGGATTTGACGGTATCGCCGCAACATCGCATCTTAGTGCGTTCTCGCATTGCCAAGCGTATGTTTGACGCGCAAGAGCTGTTAGTGCCAGCGAATAAGCTGACTGGTCTTGATGATATTGATGTTATTCACGATAATCCAAAGGGTGTTGAATACTTTCATTTGCTTTTTGATCACCATGAAATCATCTGGGCCAACGGAGCGCTTACAGAAAGCCTCTTTACAGGCCCCCAAGCCTTGAAAAGCTTATCGCCAGAGGCCCGCGCCGAAATAGAAACGCTTTTCCCCGAGATATGTGATCCAGATTACATACCCCATTGCGCAAGATGTATTCCGCAAAAGGGCAAGCATATTAAAGACTTGGTGCGAAGACACAAAAAGCACAACAGGCCGATTTACTCCACAAATTAATTTTTTTTGGGGGGGAACATTGGATATCGCCGCCGAAATTGAGTTTTGATTACGGACGTTACCGAGCACCATGACAAAATAATTGTTGAGCCGCATCTGCAAGTTCTTACGACGAACCTTAGCCCGTTCTCTGCATAACAGAACACAGTAGCAAAAATATCCCGCCCCATGGCAACACTAGGCTGCGTTCGCTTGCGCTCTCTGTCCCGTGCGTTCAAGACATAAGGTGATTGATTTATGGATGACGCCTCAAAGTCTCAGAGGTTCCTACCCGCACGCTCACGCCTACCAGACAGGCGCGGCCTCACTTTTAAATGGAAGCGTCATTGTGCAAGGGTGTTTTGGTCGCAGTGTTGAAACGGTCGCACGCTGACAGAGCTCATGTGCCGCAGAATGTGGCCTTGACCATTTCTTGTTCAGATGGAGGGCGGCGGAGATCTTCATTTTGAGGCATGGTCGAAAATGGAGATTTATAGGCCTCTAAGAGGCGATGGAATGGGGCATAATCTCCGCCTACTGCGGCTTGGATCATCTCCTCGATACGGTGATTGCGGGGAATGAGTAAGGGATTTGCGCTGTGTAGCGTCGCTTCAACATCGGGCAGGCCTTTAATCCGTTGCGCCCAGTCTTGGTGCCATTCATCAAAGCGCTCTGGGTTTAGAAACTGATCGCGTGCAGAAGGGCTTCCCAGAGCGGCAAATGTGTTGGTGAAATCGGCTTGACCCTCTTCCATGCGCGAGAGCAGGTCTTTGATCAAGGCCTCATCGTCAGGCTCGGGGTCAGAAATGCCAATCTTTGCTGCAAAGACCTTGAGCCAGTTTGCTTGCAACAAAGTGGGCATGGCGTGGACGGCCTGAGTGAAGAGATCAATCGCTTCGTCTTGATCTGGCATCAGCGGGACCAAGGCAGTTGCCAGCTGTGCCATGTTCCAGACAATAATGTCAGGTTGGTTGCCATAGGCATAGCGGCCGAATTGGTCGATAGATGAAAAGACTTTTTGGGGATGGTAGCTGTCCATAAAGGCACAGGGGCCATAATCAATCGTTTCTCCAGCAATCTGGCAATTGTCGGTGTTCATCACCCCGTGAATAAATCCAACCCCCATCCATTGTGGGATCAGACGAGACTGCGCCTCAATGACTGCCTTCAAAAGCCCCAAAGGGCCATCAGCCTCAGGGTAATGGCGCGAGATTGTGTACTCAAGAAGTGTTTTAAGCGCCGTTTCATCGCGTCGCGCCGAAAATACTTGAAAGCTACCGACGCGAATATGGCTTTTGGCCACGCGCGTCAGGATGCCGCCTGGATAGAGCTGCTCGCGTAAAACGGGCTCTCCCGTTGTCACAGCCGCCAGCGCCCGCGTTGTCGGGATGCCAAGGGCATGCATGGCCTCTGAGACAATGTATTCACGCAACACAGGCCCAAGCCAAGAACGTCCATCCCCATTTCGCGAATAGGGCGTGGGCCCCGATCCTTTGAGCTGAATGTCACGCCGTTGACCGTCTTGTCCCACTGTTTCACCGAGCAAAAGCGCGCGTCCATCCCCGAGCTGGGGATTATAATGCCCGAATTGGTGTCCTGCATAAAGCTGTGCCAACGGCTCGGAGCCCTCCAGCGTCTGATTGCCGCTAAAGAGTTGGGTGAGGCTCTCTTCATCCGCTCCCGTAATGCCCATAAGCTCGGCAAGCGGCTGATTGAACGCAATCAAGCGTGGCTCTCGCACGGGTGCTGCGGCAAGTTTTGTATAAAAGCCCTCAGGCAAGCGGGCGTAACTGTTATCAAAGGGAATGTGTAATGACATCTCTTATCGTGCTCTATTTAGTCGGTGTTGTTATGCGATGCGAAAACGCGAACCATTTACTGTAGGAAATAGTCAGCCTTTTGACAGATTGTAAGGCCTTAGCACCTTGAAAGGTGTATCGCGCATCGTGTCATTGCAAACCCTATTAGACTAATTCCATCACCATCAGATTATAATGCTCCCGCAGTCGAAATCCTGTTGAGTGGTAAAACTGAAGCGCCCTTTGATTGCGGCCGTCCACTTCAAGTGCAAGGCTTTTCAACCCATGCTGCGACAGCACTTTGATCAAACGATAAATGGCTGAGGTGCCAATGCCGCGCCCGCGCACCTTTTTGCGCAAATAAAGCTCGTCGATCGTCCCATCAAGGCCGCCAAATTCAAGCGACCACGTAAACGTAATGGCGATATACCCAAGCGGCGAAGAGAGTGGCCCCATAAGGTATATGACGCCATAGGGACTGCCCTTTAAGAGGGGAAGAAGCGCTTTGCGGCGGTGGTCTTCGTCTG
Source organism: Paracoccaceae bacterium (assembly GCA_011525185.1). GTDB lineage: Bacteria > Pseudomonadota > Alphaproteobacteria > Rhodobacterales > Rhodobacteraceae > LFER01. The sequence goes on from WTIQ01000234.1 coordinate 4,620, forward strand.
ACGTAATCCCTTCTTCGTCGCGAAAGGCGCCAACCATATGTGTCAGTATGTCCAGATGACTGGTATCAGCAAGATGAAGCGTTGTCATAACCGTCCCAGCCGCTCGGTGAGCAGGGCAAAAAATCCATCCGCGTTGACATCGCCCATAAACATCGCATTCGCGGGGCGATCGCTCACGCGCCACCAATCTGCAACACTCATTCCAAGGGTCAATTCCGATGTGGTTTCAATTTCCACGTTGATATGACGTCCTGAAAAAAGTTCAGGTCTAATCAAATAAGCGGTCACACAAGGATCATGGAGCGGGGCGCCATTGCTTCCGTATTTTTCTTTGTCAAAACGTTCAAAGAAATCTGTCATTTCAGCGACAGCCGTGCCGACTGGCGAATGTAAATTGCGAAAGGCGTCATTGCGCTCTTTGGTCACGAGCACCTTGTGGGTGACGTCAAGGGGCATAACCGTTAGCTTAATGCCAGATTTGAACACGATATCAGCAGCTTTTGGGTCGACATAGATGTTAAATTCTGCCGTGGGCGTTATATTTCCCACCTCAAAATAGGCGCCGCCCATAAGGATAATTTCTTGCACTCTTGCAACAATTTTGGGTTCTTTTTGAAATGCAGTGGCGATATTCGTGAGCGGGCCCAAAACACAGAGTGTGACCGTTCCTGCCTCTTCTTGCATGATGGTTTCGATAATGAAATCAACAGCATGTTGATCTTGCAAGGGCATCTTTGGATCGGGCAGTGTTGGCCCGTCTAATCCCGTTTTACCGTGCACGTGTTCTGCCGTCACAAGGGGCCGCTGCAGAGGACGATCGCAGCCCGCAAAGACTTTGATCTCAGGCTTTCCAGCCAACTCGCACACAATGCGCGCATTTTTTTGGGTTAGCGCCAAGGGTACGTTGCCCGCAACTGCGGTAATTCCAAGGACGGTCATATCTTCGGGGCTGGCAAGGGCCAGCAAAATAGCAACCGCGTCATCTTGTCCAGGGTCTGTATCAATAATAATTTTACGTGCTGTCATATTTCACCTTAGAAAATGGGATAGCGCTTTGTCCTGTATTGGTAAAGCCACAAGTTATTCGATAAACGGCCTCGGCGAAGTTTACATTTCCGAGTAAAAAAGTCAGGCTTGACATGTTGGTTTGTATCTGACAAAAAAACTCGGAAATTAAAGCGATATGGGTTGCTCTTATGTTGAGAGCACACATGAAAGGGTAAGTTGCAATGAAATTTATTTTAAGATCAGCGTTTGGTATGATTTTGACGGCTTGCGCGATTGCGCCTGCCATGAGCGACACTGTAAATGTGTATTCGCATCGTCAGCCTTACTTGATCGAGCCACTTTTAGATGCATTTACCGAAAAAACAGGGATCAAAACAAAAGTTCTTTATTCGGATAAGGGGCTTGCGCAACGGTTGAAGTCGGAGGGACGAAACAGTCCAGCAGATCTCGTATTGACGGTCGATATTGCGCGTCTTTCGACTTATGATCGCATGGGGCTCTTGGCCGAAACATCATCAGATGTTCTTGAGGCCAATATTCCAGCGCATCTTAGATCAGATGACAATACGTGGTTTGGCCTGTCAAAACGCAGTAGGATTATCGTGACATCCAAAGAGCGCGTTCCTTTAGGTGAGATTATGCGGGTCGAGGACCTTGCGAAACCAGAATGGAACGGTCGCGTTTGCACGCGTCCTGGCAGCCATGTTTATAACCGTGCTCTCATGGCGTCACTCATTGCCCATCACGGCGAAGATGAGGCCAAGCGCTGGGCGACAAATCTCGTCAATAATCTTGCCAGAAAGCCGCAAGGCAACGACCGTGCACAGGTCAAGGCTATTTTTGAGGGTGTATGTGATGTGGCCATTATCAATAACTACTATTATGGCAAGATGAAATATTCGGATGAGACCGCACAACATGACTGGGCAAAGGCAATCAACATTGTTTTTCCTAATCAGGGTGAAGAAGACCGCGGCGCCCATATCAACCTCTCGGGCGCTGGCATTGCAAAATATTCTAAAAACAAAGAGGCCGCTTTGCGCTTGCTTGAATTTTTGAGTGCACCTGACGCACAGTCTCTTTATGCAGAGATTAATTTTGAATATCCCGTCAATCCCTTCGGGGAGGTTTCAGACGAGCTGAAAAGTTGGGGCGCGTTTAAAGAGGATCAGTTGCCAATAGAGACGATTGCAAAGCTTTCAAAACCAGCTCAGTTTATTATTAACGAAACAGGTTGGTGACGGTGGAGCGTCGGGCAGGGTTTGTAAGCAATATGGTGTCAGTGCGCACCCTCGGGGCCTCTTCTCTCGGGATTGCACTTTGTGCGCCTGTCCTTGCAATCTTTTATCTTAGTCTGTCAACAAATGATGGATTGTGGCCGCATTTAATCGAGACAGTCATACCCCGTTACTTTGGAACGACGCTCATCCTTATGCTGGGGGTGGGCGTTCTCTCTTTGCTCTTGGGCGTTGGCACAGCTTGGATCATTTCGCGCTATGAGTTCCGTTACGGTGCAGTCTTAGATGTTCTTCTAACCGTACCGATTGCCTGTCCTGCCTATCTCGTTGCTTATGCCTACACTGATTTTTTCGAATATGCAGGACCTCTGCAATCTGGATTGCGCGACCTTATGGGATGGAGCTCGCCCCAAGATTATGCTTTCCCCGAAATTCGGTCTATGGGCGGGGCGATTTTTGTTCTCTCGTTCGTTCTATACCCTTACGTCTTTTTAATGGCCCGCAGCGCCTTTCAGATGCTGCCCTCAAGCTTTTATGACGTGGGTGCTTTGAGCTCACGCAATGTGTTCTGGACAATTGCACTACCGCTGTCTCGGCCTGCGATAATTGCGGGGCTCGCGTTGGTTTTAATGGAGGTTATCTCTGATTTTGGCACTGTGGAATTTTTCGCAGTTGAAACGCTCACTCTTGGTATATTCAATGTCTGGCTTGGTATGGATAGCATCGGCGGTGCGGCGCAAATTGCCGCGAGCACGTTTTCGTTAATTATTCTTCTGCTCTTGCTTGAGCGCCATGCCCGGGGA
>WTIQ01000196.1 GCA_011525185.1 Paracoccaceae bacterium
GCAAAGCATCTGATCGTCATAAACGCTTTTGTGGTGAGTGGTTGGTAATGTGAGGTGGGGTGGGGAGAGCTGCTCTTTCTCACGCAGTTTCTAAGGGGTGGGGGCAAAAACTCCCGTGCTTTAGTTGCTAGTTATCCTGCTCTCACATTTTGAACTTGTAGGGTGCCGTAAATGGTTCTCAGACAGAAGCTCATAGGTGATTAAACGTTCAGTCATCCAGAGTGTACAGCTCTCGACGCAAAATTTTGCCTGTGCTGGTCTTTGGCACATCGCTGACAAATTGAATTTTGCGGGGACACTTGTAAGCTGCCAGAGATTTTCGGCAAAAGGTCATGATCTCATCCTCGGAGGTAGATGTCTCCGATTTGAGAACAATGTATGCTTTGGCAATTTCACCTTTCACTGGATCAGCCAACTTCCCAACAGCTGCCAGCGCAACTGCAGGGTGAGCAGCTAGTACTCTTTCGATTTCTGCAGGGTAAACGTTATATCCAGCAGTCAGAATCATATCTTTTTTGCGATCCACGATGAATACACATCCGTCTTCATCCATGGTTCCAAGATCGCCCGTGTGCAACCAGCCATCTGGCTCAATTGCTTCACGTGTCTGAACTTCATTATTAAAGTAGCCCAACATCACTATCGGACCCCTAACCATCAGCTCACCAACTTCGCCACGCGGCATAGTTTTTTTGGCATCATCAACGTCGGCTATCCGCAGCTCACAGTAAGGCAGCGCACAACCAATGGAACCATGCTTATTAGGTCCATACAGTGGATGCGTTGACCCCAAGCCAGCGATTTCAGTCATACCCCAAAGCTCAATCAAAGGAACCTTAAATGCTGTCTCAACCGCTTCCATCGTCGCAACTGGCATTGTCTGCCCACCAACATAGCAGCGCTTGAGACTAGATAAATCAATGTTCGCTAAGGCAGGGCTATTTAACATGAACATGTACATGGCGGGCACGCCATCAACGATTGTTGCTTGATGTTTTTCTATGTCAGCTAATACAGCGCCAGCGTCAAACGTTCGATGTAATACCAATTTGCTGCCAAACATCATCATACTCATCATAATAACATTAGCATAGACGTGTGGGCATGGAAGAGCGCTGATTATGCAGTCCTCATGACCTCGCATTTGCATCTGGCTTGTCATGGCAGCATTTATAATAACTGCCTGATGCGATTGCATTGCGCCTTTCGGATGTCCAGTCGTTCCCGATGTGTACCCGATTGTTGAGAGAGCTGTCGGAGCTATTTTTGTCGGGTGGGGAGCCGTTGAGTCAGTGGCAATCAACGTATCAAAACAGACAACACTTTCATCTACTTTGGCTCCAAACGAGATTATGTAACTTACATCTGAAACTTCTGTTATACTCCAAATCCCAGCCACCTTATCTGAGGAAGTAATTATCGCTTTTGCTCCGCAATCTTTGGCGACATATTCTAACTCTTCTGGTGTTAGCATCGTATTGACGGGATTTATCACCGCACCAAGACGAGCAATTGCATAGTAACTGATGATCCATTCCCAAGAGTTTTCGGCATACAATGTTACCGTATCACCAGGCAAAATGCCCAGTTCACTCAAGCCACCCGCTGCTTTTTCTACCAAAGAATTGATTTCATTGAATGAAAATTTTTCATCTTCAAATATAAGCGCTGTTTGGTTCGAAAACTTTAATGCTGCTGCTGCTGGGATTTGGCCAATGTGATCGAACATGTCTTACTTCGCTTCCCTCTACTAGTCTTGAGGATTGTCATTTGGTAAGTAAAAGTATTACTAAATTTCTTTCATGGGTCTAGAGACTATGGGGGTTACCTTAGGAATACTGAGGATAGCTGTAATTTTTCATTACGGTTGAACGTCACAGACCCATTGTTAACATCCCAGGAACTCTTTAACCGGTATCAGACCCTCAGGGATAGCCTGCCCACCGCGACGGTTGCACGAAGTACAACTTTCAGCATTTCGCTTTTGGCAATCACAAATCAATTAGATG
>WTIQ01000266.1 GCA_011525185.1 Paracoccaceae bacterium
CGCAACACAGCTCATGCCTGTTTTTCAACGCTAAGTGTGGTGCACAAAAGTGCCGCGATTGCCGATGGCCTCTCTACGGGCTTGATCTTTGCGCACGATGACTTGATCCAAGGGCTCTTTCAGCAGGCTAATCCGCCCAAATTAATCAAAGGGTTACGCGCAAATGGCGAGCCTGTCAGCTGGACAAGCTAAAGCGTTTTCAGTCCAACTTGGCGGATAAATAAGTTCCCACAGCGCTCGCATCTGCGAGACAAAAGAGAAGTACCGTATTTTGCAAGAAATGTTCTAAGAGGCCGGACTATAGGGCAACGAAGAGTGATGAAGCACAATCCTTAAGGCCCCATCCGCATCTTTTTTGTAACCAAAACTCTTGTCCACTTTGGTGGTGCGTGCGTCTTTATCGATGCAATAAATCCACCCCATCCACATGGCAACATCGCCATCCATAAACTCAGAGGCGGTCTCTGATTTTACCTCGCGCCATCCTTTGATGCCAAATCCAGTATCTTGAGGATAATCGGCACTGTGTCCCACAAAATAGGACAAAGCCCCCTCTTTCGTCGTGCGAAAGGTTTTAACACCGCCACTCAGGGTCGGTTTAAAAAGGACGGGTGTAAAGCTATAGCCATAGGCTGCATCAAGTACATCCACTGCCACTTGCCGCGCACGTTCAATACCATCGGTCTCAAAAGCCTTTGAGATTTCAATAAGCCCCTCACCCCAAGCTGTGCGGGCCGCCAAAAGTTCTTCGCTTGAAATCATCTCACTGCTATCCTTTTCACATCAATGCAGACTATCGCAAACCGATTGAGCTGCGCGAATAAATAAGAGCTTGCAACATGTCAAATCAATAGGCAGCACATTCGATCTAACAATAAATTAGAATGCGCTAATCGAAGCTGTTTGAACGCGACTTGCTCCAACGTTCAAAGTCCGATGATGTTCAACAATCAACCGCTTAGAAGGCATTAAAGGTTTGAATGGTATAGGTCCGCTCTAGATCGGGTAAATCATGCAGGTTTTCATTGATGTAGCGGCCAATATCTTCGCCATCGGGAACATAAAGTTTCATCAAAAGATCATAATCGCCACTGGTGGAGTATAGTTCTGAATGAATTTCCTTCTGGGCAAGCGCCTCAACCACTTTGTAAGCGGTCCCAGGGCGGCACCTAATCTGAACAAATAAGCAGGCCATACCGTCATCTTCTCCAAAGGTCTTACACAGGTGCTAAGGTGCTTGGTCTTCAAATTCAAGCCTCTAGGCATATCCATTAGCCAGCAAGAACAACCAATAAAACCGTGAACGCTGCCAAAAATAGCAAAACATAAGTCGCAATTTCTCCACTCACGCGGGCCTGTGACTTTTGCTTTTTTGTGGGTTTCTTTTCATTGTTTTCCATGAGTTTCGCGCCCTACATATGGCTTCGCCTGATGCTCTTTTGTCCGCTTAATAATAGAGTTTACACGTGAAATAAACGGGAAGAAACATTGCCCAGTCTTCGTCTGTTTTGGGCATTGTGACCGTCGGATCAAGGATCGTATACATCAGCGTCTTTGACGCAATTGTATATTGATAAGAGACAACCCGCGCAGATGCTCTGTCGCCCCCGTGCAAAACCGCATCCCAATGAATGGCCTCTTCACCCCAATAAGACGCCCGAGCAGAGGGCTGTGAGCCAAATGACATCCTTCGAAGCTCCCAATTGATCAGTAGCGTTTGCGCTTCGGTTTTTTGCGGCTCTTTACAGGCGAAAGCCTCAACGAGCGCAAAAGCAGGTGCCACACCTACACCCGATGTCATCAACAAAAGGCTTAAAATCGTGCGTGCTGCAAAGTTCATGACTGTTTTGACCCATCTCATCGCTAAGAGATCTACAAAATAGAACGGTAAAGAAAAATATCCCGCAATGTTTACAAAGACCTCTGCATAACGCTGCTCCTAATTAAAAATAAGGCGCAGGCCGATGGTACCACCGGGCCAGATGGTTTTGCTGTTACTTTCTACTA
>WTIQ01000258.1 GCA_011525185.1 Paracoccaceae bacterium
ACCAGATGGCAGTTGGATCGTGGAAACGCCAAAAGGGAACATTCACACGCAATGGGTGGTGAATGCCGCGGGCCTCTGGGGGCGTGAGGTGGCGCGGCTTGCGGGCTTAGAGTTGCCCTTGCAGCCAACAGAGCACCAATATTTCGTCACCGAAACCATCGCGGAAATTGCGGCAATGGATCGTCGTTTGCCCTCTGTCGCGGATCGGGATGGCGAATATTACCTGCGCCAAGAGGGACAGGGCCTCTTGGTCGGTGCTTATGAACGCGATGTCCGCTTCTGGGCCGAGGATGAAACCCCCTCAGGCTTTGGGCATGAGCTATTCGAGGATGATCTTGAGCGGATCGAAGAAAACATGATGCGAGCCATTGATCGGGTGCCCGCTGTTGGTGAGGCAGGGATCAAGCGCGTGATTAATGGTCCGATGATTTGGTCGCCCGACAGTAACGTGCTCTTTGGACCCGCGCCTGAACTGAAGAATTATTTCTGCTGTAATGGAATCATTCCAGGATTTAGCCAATCTGGCGGTATGGGGCTCTTGGCGGCGGAGTGGATTATTGAAGGTGAAACCAAATACGACATGTTCGCCTGGGACATGGCACGCTTTGGAGAATGGGCTGGAAAAGAGTTCACAAAATCCCGCGTAGGGGATCAATATGCGCATCGCTTCAGCATCCATTTCCCCAATGAAGAACGGGCCGCGGGTCGTCCTGTGCGCACGCGTCCAGCCTATGAGATGCAAAAAGAGATGGGCGCTGTCATGGGCTTAAACTACGGATGGGAGCATCCGCTCTGGTTCGCCGATGCTCCTGATGTGGTGGACACAAATGGCTTTACCCGACAAAATTGGTGGGGACCCGTGGGAGAGGAGTGCAAAATGCTCCGCGATCGCGCAGGGATCATCGATATTTCCAACTTTGCCAAATATGTGGTGAAAGGCGAAAAAGCGCGTGACTGGCTTGATGCGATCTTTGCCAATAAGATACCAAGTATCGTGGGTCGTTCCTGTTTGACCCCGTTGATTTCTGTGCGTGGTGGCTTGGCAGGTGACTTCACCGTCACGCTACTTGATGAAAATGAATATTGGATCCTCGGATCAGGAGCGGCGGAACGCTACCACAAGCGCTTTTTCAACGCAGTTCCATTGCCTGAAGGTGTGAGCTTTGAGAGCCTGACCGAAGCCTATTGTGGCTTTAACGTGGCAGGTCCGAAATCGCGTGAAATTTTGCAACGTTTGACCAATGCCTCGCTGAATACCGAAGATTTCCGCTTTATGCGCTCCAAGCGTATCGAATTGGCGGGCATCGAAGTCACCGCCCTGAGGGTGTCCTTTACAGGGGATCTCGGTTGGGAGGTCCATTGTAAAACAGAAGACCAAAAGGCGCTTTATAGCGCGCTCTTGGACGCTGGACGTGCATTTGGAGCAGGCCCTGTTGGAAGCCGTGCGCTGATGTCAATGAGGGTTGAGAAAGGCTATGGAAGCTGGTCGCGTGAATATAGCCCCGAATACTGGCCCCATGAACAGGGCATGGATGGGCTTTGTAAGATGGACAAAGACTTTTTGAACAAGTCAGCACTTGAAGAGGTTCTTGCCAAAGAACCGCGCGAGCAGATGGTTTTGCTTCATCTAGATGAGGCGGCTGTTACTGCTTCAAATGCAGACGCCACTGGAGGAGAACCTGTCTTCAAAGATGGGAAAGGGGTCGGTCGTGTGACCTCTGGCACCTATGGCTATACCGTGGGAATGTCGCTCGCTCTGGCAATGGTGAAAGGCGTGAGCGCAGGCGATGAGGTCGAGGTTATGGTCTTGGGACAACCGCATAAGGCGACAATCCTGCATGAGCCACCCTTTGATGCCAAGGGTGAAAAGCTGCGCGCCTAAAGCATTTCCAGAAATCGGTGATAACCAAAAGTTTTGGATAACGCTATCGCGAAAATCCAGTATATACCTGAAATGGCTTGCATTTCAGCATGTGCCCGCCAGTCTTACGGTGGGCACAGTAG
>WTIQ01000291.1 GCA_011525185.1 Paracoccaceae bacterium
TCCTCTGCGGCCTCAACTGGCTTCATCTCGTCTGATACGGCAACGTCATTTGGCACGTCTGGAGTAGTTGCATTTTCATCCTGTGCAGAAACGTTTGCATCTTTGCCCTCTCGCTCCGCCTCGGCTTGCTGTTCATTGGGTGGAACCGCCTTAACCTTTTCGCGTTCCCCTTTTTCAGCTCTATACCCCAAACCCTGCATAAGGTTTGCAAATTGCTCAAGCGTCATGCCAGTAATGGAGAGCATATCTGCCTTGGCCTCAAACCCAGAGCGCGTATCCTCAGCGCGGATCATATCTGCCAATCGCTCCAGCATATCGATACGAATGGCACGGTCCCCTGCCGCCTTATATCCCGCCATCGCATCAGAGCCGCTGGCCCCATGCGGATCCGCAGGTATGGTTACCAAACCAGGCGGTGGACTGCTGGGAAAGCTCTCTAATTTTTGCCACAGAGACCATAAGAGCAACCGCAAGCGGGTTGGGGCTGGCTTCAGCAATAACGGCATAAAAACTGTAAATTGGCCAAAACGAATCCCATGTTTGCGAAGGGTTGCCCGCGCATCTTGATCCAGTGCCTTCACATCTTTCGCAACAGCAAGGCGGGGCAATATGCCAAAACCCTCAATCAATTGAAACGCAAAGCCTCGGGCCAACCCCTTAAGATCTTCGTCTTTTTCAAGGTTTAATAAGGGTTCGAAAAAGGCATTGATCTTACGATCTATGAAATGCTGGAGCCGCCGTTCAACCTTTTGAATGACATCTGGCCCCGCAATATCATCAACAAAAGCAACCACACGTGGCTTGAGCGCCGAGCTGCCGACAACCAATTTACCAACAGCGCTATTACCCCACATCAGACCACCTTGATCCGTAAAATCAATTTCCGTATCAGGTGCGTTGTAAAATTTATCCGCTCTCAAATGGAAATGTGGCGCGAGCGCCTTGAGCGCCGCCGTTTTCACGGTATCCGCCTCGGTACCCGACGTATTTTTATCCTGATTAAACCTAAAGCCTTCAAGTCGGCCTACAAACTCACCCTCGACACTCACGTCGCCATTTTCATTTACTTCGGCCAATAGGGCCTCCTTTTGTTTGAGCCGGCGCATCAAAACCGATGTGCGCCGATCCACAAATCGCGTTGTCAACGCTGTATGTAGCGCATCTGATAGGCGATCTTCTACCCGACGAGTCTCCTCTCGCCAATGGTCTTTATCATTTAACCAAGTAGTCGTCTGCGACATATATGTCCATGTGCGGACATATGCTAAGCGTTTTGATAATGTATCGATATCACCTTGGGTCTTATCAACCTGTTTGACTTGCCGCGCAAACCAACTTTCTGGGACTTCGCCCTTCTCATGTACATAGGTGAAAATGGTCGCAAGAATGTTCGCGTGATCCCCAGGACCAATTCCGCGAAAGTCAGGGATACGGCAGACATCCCAAAGTAGCTTGACATCTTTTGCATTGCCAAGCCTCGCGCGTAGTATCTGATTTTCAGCCAGAGTGCGTAAAGCGATTAAATCATCACTCTCCCGTGATTTGATAAAGATATCATCATCTGGGGGCATCGTTAGAGCCGCGATCAATGTTTCCACACTCGCAAACTTTAAATCAGAATTACGCCACTGAAGTTTTTTGATGGGCGTAAAGCGATGGTTGACAATCGCATCAGCAATGTTCTCATCCAGTTCAGCGGCCTCACCTGTGACACCAAAGCTTCCATTTGCCATGCCCCGCCCTGCACGACCCGCAATTTGCGCAAGTTCATTAGGCGCAAGTGGTCGCATGCGGCGCCCATCAAATTTGCTGAGCGCGGAAAAGGCAACGTGATGTACATCAAGGTTCAACCCCATGCCAATCGCGTCAGTCGCCACCAAATATTCCACATCACCATTCTGATAAAGCTCGACTTGGGCATTGCGCGTGCGGGGACTAAGTGCTCCCAAAACAACCGCAGCGCCTCCTTTTTGACGGCGTAGTAATTCCGCCATGGCATAGACATTATCTACAGAAAACCCAACAATTGCGCTTCGTGCAGGCATGCGGCTCACTTTTTTTGAGCCCGCGTATGTGAGCTGACTTAATCGCTCGCGCCGCATAAATTGTGCTTTGGGCACCAGATGTGCAATCGCGCCACGCATTGTATCTGCACCAAGAAAGAGGGTCTCTCGCAAACCACGCGCATATAGCAAACGGTCTGTGAAAATATGCCCTCGTTCAGGATCGGCACAGAGTTGGATTTCATCAATAGCAATGAAATCGGCGCCGATATTCTGCGGCATTGCTTCAACTGTGCAGACCCAATATTGCACGCGCTCGGGAATGATACGTTCTTCGCCTGTGACAAGTGCCACCACAGAAGGCCCGCGCAGCACAACGATTTTGTCATAGACTTCACGCGCTAAAAGTCGAAGAGGCAATCCGATAACACCTGTACGGTATCCCAACATTCTTTCAATGGCATAATGCGTCTTGCCCGTATTGGTCGGCCCGAGCACAACTGCGATTTGACTTTGCTCCAAGGTCTCCGCTCTCTTTAGGCACTAGATATTTTGATCAGCAAGACGCGAATCGAGACGCGCTTTGCTCTCGCGAGCTGCATTCAAGTGCGGATGAATATTAAGAACCTCCTCATAGGCAGCGAGAGCCAAGTCTGAATGGCCCAAATATTCAAACATCTGAGCCAAAGCCAAAATTGCCAGATAATTTTGAGCATCGATTTGCAGGGCACGTTCCAAATCTTCCAGCGCTGGTCCGTCATAATCAACGGCCATAAATGCGCGAGACCGCGCAAACCATCCCATTGCAAATTCTGGGGCGAACTCAATTACAGCAGAAAAATGCTCTATAGCTGCTTCAAAATCCTTGGCCTTGAACGCGTCCTCTCCCTTTTGGAACAACAAATCAACGCTGTATGATCCAGACAGTGACCAACGCCGCTCAATTTCGCGTTCTAAAGTGACTACGTTTTCTGGTTGGGCCGCTTTTAAGTCGCTTAGAAGCTGCTCAAGCGACTTGGGCTCGGCAGCATGAGCCGCAAGTGATGAAAAGCTCAGGAGAACTGTCGCAACGGAAAGACAAAGAAGATATTTATATTTACTCATACTATGGTAAGTAGCAAGTTAAAGAGAATTTACCAGCCCTGTTGGCCTAGGAGATAGAGTATGAGTTCAATTATAGAGCAAGCCGTCACCGCCCTGAGTGACAAGTTGGGGGGAGCGAGCTTTGATGGCTCTGCAAAATTCACCATTGAAGACGAAGGCAGCTTGATCATTGACACCTCTGGGGTCAGGGCTGGGGATGACGAAACTGAAGTGACATTAATTGCGGCGGCAGATGTTTTTCAGGATATTTTGGCTGGCGATCTAGATCCAACCAGCGCCTTCATGAGCGGAAAACTGCGTGTTGAAGGGGACATGGGAACCGCCATGCGTCTGAGCAGTATTTTTTAATTGATGGATACAGACCAAGCGGCTCCGTATTATTTTGAAGTGGCCGATGGACCAGAAAGAGCGCAGGCTTTTTGGATACAAACACAAGATCAAAAACGCCTAAGAGTTGGATTTTGGCCAGCAGATGCGCCGCGCGGGACTATTTTTATTAGTCCAGGGCGCTCTGAGTACATCGAAAAATATTCACGCTTTGCAAAATTTCTGATAGAGCGACAGTATTGCGTGACTTCTATAGATTGGCGTGGGCAGGGTCTTTCAGATCGCTTGGCACCAGATCCAATGATTGGCCATGTGCATCACTTTGCTGATTATCAAAACGATCTCGAAGTTTGGCAAATGGCCGCTCAAGAGTACGGTTGTCCAAAGCCATGGTTTCATTTGGCCCATTCGATGGGCGGGTGTATCATCCTACGCAGTTTGCATCGAAACTCCTCTATGACTGCGACTGCCTTTAGTGGCCCCATGTGGGATATAAAAATGCACAGGGTCGTTCGAAAATGCGCCAAACCAATAATGCACATGGCGTCTTTTCTCGGATTGGGCAAACGTTTGGCTCCGACGACATCAAGAGAATGTTATAACGCCACTGGCACTTTTGAAGGCAATACCCTGACTCCCGATCGCGAGATGTGGTTATACATGCAAAAGCAAGTGCAAGATCACCAAGACTTGCAGTTAGGTGGCCCTAGCGTTCATTGGCTCGCCGCCGCACTCTCGGAAATGGATGCGCTGATGCGACTGCCAGCGCCTGACATGCCGACCCTCTGTGTAATGGGGGGAAATGAGCGCATTGTGGGCAAGAAAGCCATACGAAAACGCATGAAAAACTGGAAAAATAGTGAGTTGCAAATCATTGATGGTGCAGAGCACGAAGTGTTGATGCTCGACCGAGGTGTGCAAAACATGCTTGCCGATCAAATTACTTCTTTTTTTGAAAAATACGCCTAAACCGTTAGAACGGCTCTATAACGCCCTTAGCTCGCTCATTATGAAAACCTGCCTCAAAGGCGGAAAAACGATTTTCTGAAATTGCACTGCGCATCTCTGACATAAGCTCCTGAAAGTAATGCAGGTTGTGCCAGGTGAGCAACATGCCCGAAATCATTTCTTGAGCTTTGAAGACGTGATGTAGATAGGCCCGAGAATACTGCGAACACGCAGGACAAAGACATTTTTCATCCAAGGGACGCGGATCATTTTGGTGACGTGCATTTTTGATATTCACCACGCCGCGACGAGTAAAGGCCTGACCGGTCCGCCCAGAACGGGAGGGCAGCACACAGTCCATCATGTCAATGCCCCGCTTCACAGCCCCGACAATATCATCTGGCTTGCCAACCCCCATAAGGTAGCGCGGCTTATCAACGGGCAACATATCCGGCGCATAATCTAACACATCAAACATGACCTCTTGCCCTTCGCCAACCGCAAGCCCACCAACCGCATATCCGTCAAACTCAATTTGACGAAGTGCTTCTGCGCTTTCTTGGCGTTGATCCTCAAATACGCTGCCTTGCTGAATCCCAAAAAGCGCATGCCCTGGGCGATCCCCAAACGCGTCACGCGAGCGTTTCGCCCATCGCATCGAAAGCTCCATACTGGTGCGTGCCTCTTTCTCGGTTGCAGGAAAGGGCGTGCATTCGTCAAAGGCCATGACGATATCGCTGCCCAACAATCTCTGAATCTCCATTGATCGTTCGGGCGAAAGCTCATGGCGCGATCCATCGATATGGGATTTAAACGTAACACCCTGTTCTGACATCTTACGAAGCCCTGCCAGCGACATCACCTGAAAGCCGCCGCTGTCTGTCAGAATGGGTCGCTGCCAGTTCATAAACTTATGAAGCCCTCCAAGGGCAGAAATCCGTTCCGCCGTAGGACGAAGCATAAGATGATAGGTATTGCCCAAGAGCACATCTGCGCCCGTTGCGCGCACGCTTTCAGGCATCATCGCCTTAACAGTTGCAGCTGTTCCAACGGGCATAAACGCGGGTGTCCTAATCTCTCCACGCGGCGTATTAATGACACCCGTTCGCGCCTTGTCGCTTGTCGCCTTCAATTCAAAAGAAAATCTGTTGGTCATGACACCAGCTTTTGACCGAGAGACCGCAGATTGCCAACCCCTCTTTCATTCAAAAATATCCAAACAGGCTTGAGAGACACCGACTTACACTGTCAGAAAGGGAGTGCTCAGTTGGCCCAATACCTGCAACATCTTCGTTGAATCATGAAACGTTATATCATAACGTTCTAGCGGGGCCATTCGGGGTGGAGGTAAGCGAAATACAGCTCTTTTTGGTACCACGATTTTGTCATTTCAGATAAAATAGGCGTAAACTGCGCCTACAACGTAAGGGAACAGCTTATGAAAAAAACAATCTTATTCGCGTTAAGTGCATGTGCGTCACCACTTTTGGCTGATGGCAAACGAGAGCTTGATGCGCATGAGCATGGCGTTGGGGTCTTGAATATCGCTATGGAAGGGTCAGATATCGCAATGGAATTTCATGCGCCTGGCGCGGATATTGTTGGCTTTGAGCATCCAGCGGAAACCGCACAAGATCACGCGGCCATTGATCAAGCGATTGCCCTACTATCGCAGCCTTTTGATCTCTTTTCCCTCCCAAGTGCAGCAAAATGTGCGCTCATCGAGGCCGAAGCCGAGCTTGAAGGTGACGAAGAGCATGACGAGCACGACCATGATGAGCACGCACACGATGAACACAATGAGCATGAGCATGACCATGCCGAGCACAATGACCACAGCAATTCGCAACACACAGAGTTCCATGCGGAGTATATTTTGAAATGTGATGCACCCGAGTCATTGACGAAAGTGACTTTTGAATATTTCAACATTTTTGAGAACGCCCTTGAGGTTGAGGTGCAAATCGTAACCTCATCTGGAGCAAAGGCTTTTGAGGTCACCCGCGAGAAGGCAACACTTGATCTATCGGGTCTATTTTAAAGGTGTCAGACGGCGCTGTGATAACGCTTAGAGATGTCCAATTTTCTTGGTCAAAAAACCACGCCTTTAAGCTTGCAGTGCCCTCATTTTCCATCTCAAAGGGGGAAACCGTCCTTCTGTTGGGGGAAAGTGGCTCTGGGAAATCAACCCTTTTGTCACTGATTTGTGGAACCATTCACCCAACAAAAGGACGCGTAATCGTGGACGGGACCACCCTAGCAGACCTCTCGCGCGGCGCGGCTGATCGGTTCCGTGCAGAGAGTATCGGAATAATTTTCCAGCAGTTCAACCTACTCCCCTTTGGCTCAGTTCTCGATAATATCACGCTCCCTCTTCACTTCGCACCACGTCGACGCAAAAATTGTGGAAATGCCGCCGAAGAAGCTATTGCCCTTTGCCATGCACTCTCTCTCCCCCAAGGGGTGGAAAGCATACGCGCCGCTGATCTCAGTGTCGGTCAGCAACAACGCGTCGCTGTTGCACGCGCCCTTATCGGAGGACCGCCGATTTTAATCGCAGATGAGCCAACCTCTGCATTAGACGAAACAAGCCAGTCCAGCTTTTTGGATCTGCTCTTTGCGCAGGTGAAAGAAAAACAAACCACACTCCTGATGGTGAGTCATGATCCTCGTCTAGCAGAGCGTTTTGATCGCGTTGCGACTATGGATCAGATCGTCCAAGTGGAGCGGAGTTGATGACAATCTTTCGCCTGACACTCGGCTCTCTTTTCGCACGTAAAATCACTGTGTTTATGACAATTCTGGCCATTGCCCTTTCCGTCATGCTGTTTTCGGGGGTTGAGAAAATCCGAACAGGGGCCAAAGCCAGTTTTGCAGATACTATTTCAGGCACCAATCTAATTGTCGGTGCGCGATCAGGGTCTGTTCAGCTCTTGCTTTATTCCGTGTTCCGCATTGGCAACGCTACTAACAATGTGACTTGGCAAAGTTATCAAGATATTGCCGCACGATCAGAAGTAGATTGGATCGTTCCCATCTCGCTAGGCGACAGCCACCGAAATTTTCGGGTCATGGGCACCAGCCCAGACTTCTTCAAACGCTACAAATTTAGAAAGGGTCAAAGCCTTACCTTTCGCGATGGTGCCGTCATGAGCGATTTATTTGACACCGTGATCGGTCATGATGTGGCAGAGGCTTTGGACTATAAGATCTCAGACCCCATTGTTGTAGCCCATGGCATTGCTTCGTTCAGCGA
>WTIQ01000261.1 GCA_011525185.1 Paracoccaceae bacterium
GCTAAAAACACCGCTTACGGCTTTGCTTGGATTTATTGAAACCCTAAGCACCGTTGCGAAAGATGATTCTGTCGCGCGTGCGCAGTTTCTGCAAATTATGCAGGCAGAGGCTCTGCGCATGGACAGGCTTGTTGCGGATTTATTGTCACTTTCAAAAGTCGAAGCCATGGAACGGCAACGGCCGACCGATAAAGTCAGGGTGAAAAACTTAATCACTCAAGCGGTCACCGCCCTTGCCCCACTGTTGGACAGCCAAAATGTTACGCTGAGCGAAACGATTGGAGATCCAACGTGTCAGCTCGTCGGCGAAGCAGACCAATTGTTGCAAGTCATCCTAAACCTGTTGGAAAACGCAATAAAATACGGGGGACGGGACCAAGAGGTTCAGATTACTGTAACCGCTGGTATCTTTGATGAACGGCTACGCACTGAGGTGGTTGTGATTGAAGTCAAAGACAATGGACCAGGAATTGATCCAGTACATATCCCTCGGCTAACCGAACGCTTCTATCGCATAGATGATCATCGGTCACGGGCGCTTGGCGGAACGGGGCTTGGATTGGCGATCGTCAAACACATTGTGAGTCGCCACCGCGGTCGGTTGACCATTGAGAGCGAAGAAAATGAAGGAAGCACATTTCGTGTATCTCTTCCTATGGGGGAGTAAGAGCGTTGAAAGTCCATTAAAGAGCGATAAAACTCGACATTTTTATTCCATAAAATTATTTTTATGTGCCCTGTCATAAAACCGTTACAAAACCGTCACAAAAGCGTGATCAAGGCCACTTAGGCGATCCGCAAAGACTGATATGCGAGCACGCACAGTCTTTACAGGTGTAAAGGAGAATTTGATGTCTGTTTTCAAGATAACGCTAACTGCCGCTTCTGCAATTGCATTTTGTGCGACGACTGCTCACGCACGTGACAACGTACACGCTGCTGGGTCCTCCACAGTGTTGCCCTACGCAACGATTGTTGCCGAAGCTTTTGGTGAAAACTTTGACTTCCCAACCCCCTTGATCGAATCTGGCGGATCAGGCGCAGGGCGTAAAAAGATGTGTGAAGGTGTGGGGACCAATACAACGGATATTGCGAACTCATCCAGCCGCATTAAACAAAGCGACATCGATAATTGCAAAGCAAACGGTGTTGACGAAATTATGGAAGTTCGCATCGGATATGATGGGATCGTCTTTGCAAGCCGGTTAGAAAACACAGGGTTCGAAGATTTGACCCCAGCGATGATTTACGAGGCAACAAGTGCAACATCGGACAAGACAAATTGGTCCCAGATTGATGCAAGCCTTCCTGATCGTCCCATCATGATGTTCATTCCAGGGACAAAACACGGCACGCGCGAAGTCTTTGACAAAAAGGTACTTGAAGCGGGCTGTAAAGCGGTTGGTCATTACGATACCTTCAAAGAGCAACACGGGGGCGACAAGAAGAAGGCTGCAAAAGAGTGCCACAAAGTGCGCACGGATGGCCGCTCGGTTGATATTGATGGGGATTATACCGAAACGCTCGCGCGTCTTGCGTCAAATCCTGAGGGTGTAGGGGTCTTTGGTCTGAGCTTTTTGCTCAACAATACCGACACGATCTATGCTGCAAACATTAACGGTGTCACCCCATCGACTGAGTCTATTGCGTCAGGTGAATACCCCGTGTCACGTCCGCTCTATTTCTACGTGAAAAATGCGCATCTTGACGCGGTGCCTGGTTTGCAAGAATTCATCGAATTTTTTGTGAGCGACGATATGGCTGGACCTGACGGACCTCTTGCAGAATACGGTCTCGTCTCTGATCCAAAGCTGGAACAAACACAAGAGATGGTGGCTAATCGTATTCCAATGGGACCATTGGAGTAAGTCATCTGGTCTGATATGAGCGCACTGTAAAGTGCGCTCAATTTTTAAAAGGTTTGGTATGGGCCCCTCTTTCCCGATTATTTTGCTCCTTGCAATTTTTGTATTTTTTATTGGCAAAAGCAAAGCGCGTCGGT
>WTIQ01000095.1 GCA_011525185.1 Paracoccaceae bacterium
GTCACACGCAGACCCTTTCGGCTCAGGCCATGGCTCTACGCAAAGCTCTTCTCGGAGCCAAGGAACCCGACCAACTGTTGTTTATTGATCTACCGAAGGCTGTTGGCATTGAGAACCTCACAAAAGCATCGATCACAGAAGCTGTGCCTGCGATTGCTGCAGCTATGTGTGCATTAGATGGGTGCTTTGAATCACTGCTTATTGAGATGCAGGAAGCTATCGGGCAAGCACTCAATACCGTTGGAGCAGGTGTTCGCGGCGATGTCTCTTTGCGAGCGGCACGCTTAAAGAATCAAATCCTTGATCCAAAACTACGGGCTTTTTCCCTGGCGCTAGCCGATCAAGAGCTGGAAGCTGATCGCGATTGGCTGCAACGAGTAGGACTGTCCATGTTGGGTCGTGCGCCCTCTGAATGGATTGATGCTGATGTGCAGCGGTTCCACGTTGCCCTCAATGAGATGGCTCCAGCTTTTAGGCGTCTTGAGGCTCTGCACTTCAACCATCAGGGCGATGGGCAAGCTGGCTTTAAAGCGGTAAGGGTTGGCATCACCACTAGTGAAGGGGCCGACCACCAGCAAGTGATCAGCGTGCCGGATGCTCAAGCACCCGCTCTTCAATCCTTTGTGCAGCGCATGCTTAAGGAGGCAGGCCAAACCTTCGGGGAAGCAGGCGGGCAGCTTGTATTGGCGCAATGGGCACAACAAACAATTGGCAATGGACTAGAAACGGTTGATGAGTTGAACGAACGCCGAAAGGCTGACGGCCAGAAAGGAGAAATTAGGCATGGATAAACCAGTACGTCACATCTTGGGGCTGTCAGGTGGCAAAGACAGCACAGCACTAGCAATTTACATGCGAGATCGCGTACCCGAGATGGAGTATTTTTTCTGCGATACCGGGGCTGAACTACCAGACACCTATGAATATCTGGCGAAGCTTGAAGTATATCTGGGCAAGAAAATTGTCAGGCTATCCGCGGATCGCACATTTGACCATTGGCTCAAAGTATATCGAGGAACATTGCCCTCGCCACAAATGCGCTGGTGCACAAAGGTACTCAAAATCGAGCCACTAGAGAAGTGGATCGGGAACGATAAAGCCGTCAGCTATGTGGGGCTACGCGCAGACGAGGCAAGTCGAAAAGGCTATATGAGCACCAAAAAAAATATGATGAGTGTTTTTCCATTTATTGATGACGGGCTCGAGCTTAGGGATATAGAAGACTTACTTGCTGAATCAGGTCTTGGCAAACCATCCTATTACGAGTGGAGATCAAGATCTGGTTGTTACTTTTGCTTTTATCAACGGAAGCAAGAGTGGATTAGCCTTTCAGAAAAACATCCAGATCTTTTTAAAAATGCCATACATTATGAAAGCAAGTTAGACCATAAAGAAACGGCCAGCAAAAATCCATACACCTGGTCTCACGGCGAATCACTGACCGAATTACTAAATCGCAAACACGAGATCAAAAGATACGAAGAGAAGAAAGAGAGCCATCTTCTAGTTGACATACTAGAAGCGGACAATGATGATAATGAGGACTTCTGCGCAGCGTGCCACCTTTAACTCGAGGCCTTTCAAACACCTCTAAGAGGAATTAAGAACATAGGATCAGAGCCTAAGAAAGCAAATAGAAGAGCCATTCAACAATCAAATATTTTTGATTCTTTTGCATCCCCGTAAAGTTATCTGAGAGAAATAAATCCAGAACATCCGGCGATTCAACACTCGGCAAAAAGCCATCAGCAAGGAAAACAGAGAATACGGGCTCTTCAGCTAGCGACCGAATCATATTTTTCTTGAAGGCTGCCTCACTGCCATACGAAGGAGGCAAGGATAGGTAAGACAGATCACTAACGACAGAAGTCAAGTCTCGACCAACACAGGAACTAAAATCAGATTGCGAGACATAATAGTAATCTCGTATATGGTGCGAGGTGGGGAACCAATTATGCTCAATACGACGATTCCATTCGAGGAGACTAGAGTAATCTAAAG
>WTIQ01000126.1:0-5934 GCA_011525185.1 Paracoccaceae bacterium
AGTAGGGGTAGGGACGTTCTGGATCATCCTTGCTGCCTATGCTGGTGAGCCATATGTGGTCGGCCTTGGCATGCTCGTTGCTCTTGGATCGCTTGTATCTTTGGTGCTCTTGCGATTTAAACGCTATGTTCTGGCACGTCATCTTTGGCTCTTGTCTGGAATTTCAGCAATATTTTTAGGTGCTTGCATCATCCATGAAAGCGCGAACATGTCGTTCATGTTTTTAGCCGCTGTCGGTGCACCATTGCTTGTGTTTTCAATCAAACATGAGCTGGACTGGATTGTTTTGTATATTAGCGTGCCGGTAATTCTCTGGTCTATTTTGCAGATCTTCGGTAATGAGGCGTTTGGCACTGTCGTTGTTAGCCAAGACGTGGCTGAGCAATATTTTAAGTTTCCAGCACAGGTCTCGACTGTGGCGATTATCATGCTTCAACTTATCAGCGCGTCATTGATCGCAAATACCTACAGTCAGCAAATTTTTAAGGCCAACAAAGCGGCTTTTGACGCTGCTGAGGCCAAAAGCAAATTCTTGGCAGATATGAGTCACTAAATTCGGACACCCATGAATG
The DNA here is from genome assembly GCA_011525185.1 of Paracoccaceae bacterium. Classification (GTDB taxonomy): domain Bacteria; phylum Pseudomonadota; class Alphaproteobacteria; order Rhodobacterales; family Rhodobacteraceae; genus LFER01. Next base: position 573 of record WTIQ01000126.1, read on the forward strand.
GTGTAATTGGCCTGATTGATACGCTCAGTGCCAGCGAATTAGATCGTGATCAAAGACGTGTGTTGCAAACAATGCAAGAATGTTTATCCTCTTTACTACGGATCATCGATGATATCCTGGATAGCTCCAAACTCGAGACCAAAGGGATAAATTTAATGCCAGAGCGCACGGAATTACTCAGTTGGTTTGAAAGTTCCATTGCAGCTTTATATCCGATCGCGAGCAACAAAAACGTACGCCTCAAGGTGCATTTTGATCCAGATTTGCCCCAATTTGTTGAGATGGACCAAGGCCGTATACGACAAATATTAAGTAATTTGGGTAACAATGCGATTAAATTTTCAAGCAAAGAGCGCGGTAAAGAGCTTGGAAATGTTCTTGTTTGCTTAAACCGCACATTTGATAACTCTCTCACTTTGGTTGTCGAGGATGACGGCATAGGTATCGCAGATGATAAGCTTCAGGAGATTTTTGAACCATTTTCGCAGGCCGAGCGTCACACAAGCGCGTGGTACGGCGGTACTGGGTTGGGCCTGACAATCGTGCGTCAGATTGTGCATCTTTTGGACGGTGAAATAGAGATCAGCAGTTGTGTTGGCTCTGGGACGAAGATTAGCGTGCACCTTCCCATAATAGGGGCTGAGAATGAGACTAATGCTCCAGATTTGGATGGAAAAACTGTTTATGCATATATTGAGGACCCAAGCTGTAACCCTGTTTTAGATAAATATATTAGCGCAAAAGGTGCTGTAACTCGCAAATTTTGGGAAAAAACGGCTTTCTTGGACGCGTTATTGAGCAGCGCACCAGATGATTTGGCCCTGATCGTATTGTCGGATACTGGAGCTTTAACGGCCGTCGAACTGTTCAACGCAATTAACGCAAGATGTGGAAAACTGAAGATACTCGTTGTCTCGGCATTACCTACAAAAACATTTGCAGATTATGAAAACGTCTGTGCTGTCTCACGTTTTCCGTTGTTCCCCACTGAATTGTGGTCAGCCATGGAAGCCGATGATTTTCATGAAAATGAAAAATACCTGGTTATCCCGAGCGACCAGTACAAGAAAACGCGGGAACTCGAACATGAACGAGTTTTTGAGCATTTTGCGGAGTTATCGATTTTGGTTGCCGAAGATAATGCTGTCAATAGGCTGGTCATGGCTGAAAAACTCAAGCAGCTTGGCTGTGATGTGACGTTTGTGGAAAACGGTGAAGACGCCTACAACGCTGTTTGCAAGCATGAATATGATGTTATTTTTTGCGACTGTTACATGCCAAAACTCAATGGATTTGAGTTTACCGAAAAGTTGAGAGCAATGGAAATCAGCTCTGGACGTAAACGTACGCCTGTTATTGCAACAACAGCAAATCCGTTTTTAGAAACAACAAACCAGTGCTTTGATGTCGGCATGGATCAAATTTTGACGAAGCCGTTCCGTTTTGAGCAATTAGAAAAGGTATTGTCGCTCCCGGTGAGCTAAGCGGTGACAAAGATTGTAAATGACCACACGAACTAAACGCCTAAAAGGCCAAATTGTGTCTTGAGAACGCCTTTAATTACCTGTCCGCGATACTATGCGGGCTCGGATTCATACGCTGGTTCAACCCCATCATCTTCCCGTGCAGGGCGTCCAATGACGTCACGTAGACCGTCAAGTTCGATGAAGTTATCTGCTTGGCGACGTAATTCATCTGCGATCATTGGTGGGTTGCTGCGTATTGTTGAGACAACAGAAACCCGTACGCCTTGACGCTGCAAGCTTTCGATGAGGGGACGGAAATCTCCATCGCCAGAGAAAAGAACGATGTGGTCCACATGCGGCGCAAGTTCCATGGCATTGACTGTGAGTTCAATGTCCATATTGCCTTTGACCTTACGGCGACCTTGACTGTCGGTGTATTCTTTGGCTGCTTTTGTCACCATAGTGAACCCGTTATAATTCAGCCAATCAACGAGTGGTCGGATAGGAGAGTATTCTTCGGTGTCCAAAAGCGCTGTGTAATAAAATGCACGCAGCATCTTGCCGCGGCGCATGAATTCTGATCTTAGCAGTTTGTAGTCAATGTCAAAACCAAGCGATTTGGCCGCGGCATATAGATTTGAGCCATCGATAAACAATGCGAGGCGCTCATCTTTGTAAAACATTCAATAACCTTTCGAAGTTGTTCGTGTTGCTGCGCATTAATTCATTGCAGCAGAACAGAAAATTTACATATAGTCTGTCATTAAACACCACAAGGTGCAAAACAAATTGAGTAAAAGGATTCTTCGATGGTCCATTCTACCACACGTTGCGCCATTGGTATAGGTAGCAATCTCACAGTTATGACATTCAACCCAATCGATATCATTAAGGCATCCATAATTGCTTTAGATAATATGGGGATAGAGGTTGAAGCTGTAAGCAATTTTTACCAAACACCTAGTTTTCCGAAAGGCAGTGGCCCAGATTTTGTAAATGCGTGTTTAGTGATTCGCAGTGTGTTAGCGCCAGATGCATTGCTAGAGAAATTACATTTTTGTGAAGGCCAAATGTCGCGCAAAAGAGAGCAACGTTGGGGCGCGCGCACATTAGATCTAGACCTGTTGTTTTATGGAGATACGATTACACCAAATTTGAAAACCTTTGAGCGCTGGAGAGCTTTGCCACTGGAAGATCAAATGGTTCTCGCCCCTCAAGAGCTAATTTTGCCACATCCGCGACTTCACGAGCGCTCTTTTGTTCTGGCTCCCCTTATGGATATCTGTCCGACTTGGCAGCATCCCGTTCTTGGGTCGAGTGTTGCTGAATTGTATTCAAGGCTTGAACCGAAAGAGCTTTTCGATATGAAAAGACTATGACTTTGGGCTTGAAAATCTGAACGATACCGTTTATCCGCTCTTATCTTCTAAGCTGAAGGAGCAGGATATGGCACGTGTAACCGTTGAAGATTGCGTTGATAAGGTTCCAAACCGCTTTGAGCTTGTCATGCTCGCAGCGCACAGAGCGCGCGAAATCTCTGCGGGTGCAAGCCTCACGGTTGACCGGGATAATGACAAAAATCCTGTTGTTTCACTTCGCGAAATTGCGGATGAAACCCAATCCGCTGATGCTCTTCGCGAACGGTTGATTGAATCAAATCAGACGCAAATCGAGGTGGACGAGCCTGAAGATGACTCAATGTCTCTATTGATGGGTGGCGAGCCAGATAAGCCAGCTGAAGATGACATGTCAGAGGAAAAGCTTTTGCGGGCTTTAATGGCTGCACAAGGCCAGAGCTAGCACCGCGCTTTGAACGCATGGCATGATTGACGTAGATGCGCTGCTCAAACGCATATCAGAATATAATCCACGTTCTGACCAAGAGTTGATACGCAAAGCGTACGCCTACGGCGAGCGCATGCACGATGGCCAGTTTCGACGCTCGGGCGAACCTTATTTTACCCACCCCTTTGCTGTTGCGATGATTTTGGCCGAGCAGCGCCTTGATGATGCATCAATTATTACCGCGCTTTTGCATGACACAATTGAGGATACGCGATCCACAAAATCTATGATTTCAGACGAATTTTCATCTGAAATTGCCGAGCTTGTGGATGGTGTCACCAAGCTGACCAATATGGAGCTTTCGTCTAACGAGACGAAGGAAGCCGAGAATATCCGTAAACTGATCATGGCGATGGCGCGAGATGTCCGTGTTGTTCTGGTTAAGTTGGCCGACCGTTTGCACAATATGCGAACGATTAAGTCTATGCCGCAGCCTAAGCAGCTGCAAAAAGCGCGTGAAACAATGGAAATTTTTGCGCCCCTGGCTGGTCGATTTGGGATGCAGTCTATTCGTGAGGATCTTGAGGATTTGTCCTTTAGGGTCTTAAATCCTGAAGGTCGTGCGTCAATCATACGGCGATTTGTCAAACTGCGCGATGAGACCGGAAATGTAAAAGATCGTATCACAAATGACATCCAGCTCGAACTGGCCGCCGAAGGCATAGCAGCGGACATTTATGGTCGTGAAAAAAGGCCATACTCTATCTGGCGCAAAATGCAGGAAAAAGAACTGTCGTTTTCTCGGCTGTCAGACATCTATGGATTTCGCGTCATCACAGAGAATGAGGCGGACTGTTATCGAATATTGGGGGCGATCCACCGCAGATGGCGTTCAGTTCCAGGACGGTTTAAGGATTACATTAGTCAGCCCAAGTCAAATGGCTATCGTTCTTTGCATACGACTGTGTCGGGTAGAGACGGTAAACGTGTTGAGGTGCAAATTAGAACACATCAAATGCATGATGTTGCAGAAAGCGGCGTGGCCGCTCATTGGGCTTACCGTGAAGGGGAACGGGTGGAAAACCCGTTTGCTGTTGATCCGTTTGATTGGATCAATTCGTTGATCGATCAAATTACCACAGAAGATGATCATCAAGACTTTTTGGAATCGTTCAAACTGGAAATGTATGCTGACAAAGTCTTTTGTTTTACCCCGAAGGGCGAGGTCATTAAACTGCCCCGTGGAGCAACTCCCATTGATTTTGCCTTTGCCATTCATACCCGAATTGGCACCAAATGTGTTGGAGCCAAAGTCGATGGGCTTCGCGTTCCCCTCTGGACCCGTCTGCGCAACGGGCAGTCTGTGGAAATCATAACTGCACAGGGGCAGGTCCCGCAGGAAAAATGGTTAACAATGGCTGCGACGGGAAAGGCCAAATCTGCCATCAAACGCTCCGTTAAAGAGGTAAATCGTCAAAAACACGTTGTAATGGGCCAAGAGCTGGCACGAGCCGCATTTGAGGGCTTTGGTAAAAAAGCCACTGATAAGGTTTTGCAAACCGCAGCAAAAAAACTTCTGTTACCTTCAAAAGACGAGCTTTTGGCTCGTCTGGGGATTGGGTCTCTTTCCACCAGCGACGTTTTGCAGATCATGTATCCCGACGTGTCACAAAAGCAGAATTCAGCTGATTTTGGCAATAGAGCGGTTATCGGGTTAAAGCCTGGTCAATCTTTTACGCGTGCATCCTGTTGTCAACCACTGCCAGGACAGCGCATCGTCGGAATTGTGACAGAAAACAGAGGGGTTGTAGTTCACACCATCGATTGTGATAGTTTGATTGATTATGAAGACGAAATCGAACCTTGGCTTGATCTTAATTGGCATGAAGGCCGGCATGCCGCGGTTTATCCAGTAAGTTTTGATGTCACAATTTCCAATGACGCTGGCGTTCTGGGAAAAGTATGCACTCTGATTGGAGAGGCACAAGGAAATATCTCAGATTTAGAGTTTATTAATCGAAATTCTGATTTCTATCGTTTGCACATTGATATCGAACTTCGAAATATTGAGCAGTTTCTGGTTAGTTTCACTGAAAAAAATGAAAAAAAAT
>WTIQ01000126.1:5944-7617 GCA_011525185.1 Paracoccaceae bacterium
TTGAGCAGTTTCATGTTGTGACCACCGCCTTGGAAGCAGAAGGGCAGGTTGCTTCAGTTCAACGTTTACGTCAGGGGGATGGTGCAGTACATGAGGGCGACTCGTCCCTTGTGAACAGCTGATGTGATGAAAGAGGCCAAGTGTTCAAGCGTCGCTTTAAAAGATCATTTCTGAACCAGCTACGTGAATTTCTGTGGCCTCAAGGCGGCTGGGCGCGCGCTTTTCAATATGTCAAACATCGCTTACGTAGGTTGCCCGATACGCCACAGCGTATTTCACGCGGTGTTGCAGTTGGTGTCTTTATGACATTCACGCCTTTTTATGGTCTGCATTTCTTGTTCTCAGCTTTGTGCGCGAAAATGTTGAACGCAAACATACTCGCAGCATTGCTTGGTACGTTTTTTGGCAATCCGCTCACATATTTTCCAATCGGTTTGGTTTCGCTCAATACTGGTTACTTCTTGCTTGGTTTAGAGGGGGAGCGTGATCCGAGATCTTTTGGCGGGAAATTCATAGACGCGGGACAAGACCTCTTCCAGAATTTAGGTGCGCTTGTCACCGATAAAGACGCAGATTGGGAAAACCTTATCATCTTTTATCACGAAGCGTTTTTTCCCTATATGATTGGGGGCATTGCTCCAGGGCTTTTGGCTGGTCTTTTGGTCTATTATTTGAGCCTTCCCGTTGTGACCGCTTATCAAAAAAGACGAAAAGGGTTTTTGAAAGAAAAAATACTTTCGCTCAAGAAGAAAAAGTCTAAATCATCCTAAGACGATTGTGAAAGGATATGCGCATGGAGCCGACTGGTAGATTACGTTTGGGCGTCAATATTGATCACGTTGCGACCGTGCGAAACGCGCGCGGTTCTGCTTATCCCGACCCAGTGCGCGCTGCGAAATTGGCAGAAGAAGCGGGCGCAAATGGGATTACTGCGCACCTTCGCGAAGATCGTCGTCACATCACTGATGCAGACATTGAAAACCTGATGGAAGCTTTGACGCTACCGCTTAACTTTGAAATGGCTGCAACACAGGAAATGCAACAAATCGCGCTTCGCCATAAACCACATGCGGTTTGCATTGTGCCTGAAAAACGAGAAGAGCGCACAACAGAGGGTGGCCTTGAGGTGGCGCGTGAGGAAAATCGCCTTGCTCATTATATTGCGCCCCTGCGAGAGGCAGGCTGCCGCGTGTCGATTTTCATCGCCGCTGACCAGCGTCAAGTGGAAGCGGCGCATCGGATTGGAGCAGAAGTGATTGAGCTCCACACTGGCGCTTATTGCGATTTTCATGCAGAGGGCGATTTTGACAAAAGGGATGCCGAGTTTCACCGCTTGCGCGAAATGGCGAGTTTCGCGCATTCTCTAGGGCTTGAGGTGCACGCGGGGCACGGTCTGACCTATGAGACGGTCCAACCGATTGCAGCGCTCCCTGAGGTGATGGAATTAAACATCGGTCATTTCTTGATTGGGGAAGCCATTTTTTCAGGTCTTGGTCCCGCGATAAAGGAGATGCGCCGCTTGATGGATGATGCGCGACAAGAAGCATGATTATCGGCATCGGAACCGATCTTGCCAATATTGAACGTATTGCAGGTGTTCTGGAGCGACACGGCGATCGCTTTCGTCACCGTGTTTTCACCGAAACCGAACAGCGCAAGGCGGAACGTCGCCA
>WTIQ01000359.1 GCA_011525185.1 Paracoccaceae bacterium
CATTTGCGATGATTTTGAATTGGGGTTCGAAAATGTGTCCCCAAAAATTCGCGTACAAATTTCACCAGATGTTGAAGCGCGTCTGCGTAAAAAATGCGCCGACCAATTTGAGCTCTGGGAAAGCGCGGGACCGCATAAGGCGTGAAGACAGGCTTGGGCGAAAATTAGTCACCAGAGGCCTTTCGTTGTGCTTCGATCTCACGCCATTTTGCCACATTTTTATTATGATCGTTAAGGTTCGTAGCAAAGGCGTGCCCCCCCTCACCATCTGCCACAAAGAAGATGTAGTCACTGGTCTCTGGCTGACCCGCGGCTAAGAGACTGGCCATACTCGGATTGGCAATGGCCGTCTTTGGAAGACCTTTGTTAGTATAGGAGTTCCACGGTGTGTCTTTTCTCAACTCGCTTTGCCGCAAACCTCGACCCAAAGGCGCCTTTCCTTGCGTTATGCCATAAATAACGGTTGGATCCGTTTGCAAGGGCATGCCCTCGAGGAGGCGATTTGCAAATACGCTTGATACAAGCCCGCGCTCCCCTGCGACACCAGTCTCTTTTTCGATGATCGAAGCCATAATCAGCAACTCATCTTGCGTGGCCAAAGGCACATCTTTGTCCCGTTGCTCCCATGCCTTAGCGATGCGCTCAGCCTGTTCAAACTGCATGCGCATCAACAAGCCACTACGATCCCCACCTGGGGCGATATCAAAGCTATCTGGCGCAAGCGAGCCTTCGGAGGGAATTTCGTTGATATCACCCGTTAAAATATCGATATTCCGTATCGCCTCAACAACGCGAAAGCTCGTTATCCCTTCGGCAAAGGCAATGCGATGACGCACCCCATCGCGTAGCTTCAATTCCTGAAAATCCTGAGGCGGCTCTGTGTCCAGTTCAAAACTGAATTGCTCGACATAACGACCGTTTGCAGGATCAACTTCTCTGACTTGCACTCTGTCACGGGTGATACCAATGCGGTAGACGATTTCAGACCCGCATGTATCTGCTCCTCCAGACGTGACCATTGCGGTAATCTCTTCCATGGAAATACCGCTCGGAAGCAAAAAATGACCAAATTTCAAATCTTGCGAACGATCAGTATATTCGGCTCCCATGCGAAACAGCGAGGGGTAACTAATGATATTTTGTTCGGCGAGCTGCACAGACAAAGCGCGAAAGTTGCTACCACGCTCTATGCGAAGGCATGTCGGCTCGCTCAGAGGGCCCGCGGCGGTATATTGTCCCTTGCCCCATGTGACGACAGCGCCAACACACAAAAAAAGCAAAATCAAAAATGTAAGTGCATTAGAGGCGATTGCGCGCCACATTAGTCAATTTTTCCAAAAGCAACACTGGCATTGGTGCCGCCAAACCCAAAGGAATTAGAGAGTGCAACATTAATTTCGCGCTCACGTTTTTGATTTGGTGCGAGATCAACGACGCTGTCTACGGCAGGATTGTCCAAATTGATCGTTGGTGGCGCAACTTGATCACGGATAGCAAGGATTGAGAAGATGGCCTCAATTGCCCCAGCCGCACCGAGCAAATGGCCTGTTGCAGATTTCGTTGAGGACATTGTCAGCTTTGAGGCCGCATCCCCCATCATCCGCTCCACCGCAGCAAGCTCGATAACATCCGCCATCGTGGATGTCCCATGGGCATTGATATAATCGACCGCAGCCGGCTCAAGCCCCGCCTTTTTGAGAGCAGCGCGCATTGCGCGTTCGCCGCCCTCCCCGTCTTCGGACGGTGCAGTGATATGATAGGCATCACCCGAGAGACCATAGCCAATGACTTCGGCATAAATTTTTGCGCCCCGCGCCCGTGCGTGCTCTAGCTCTTCCAAAACAACAACACCCGCGCCTTCACCCATGACAAAACCATCTCGGTCTTGATCATAAGGGCGCGATGCACGTTGAGGGTCATCCGCCCATTTTGTGGACAGCGCTTTACAGGCGTTAAAGCCTGCAATGCCAATCTCACTGATAGCCGCCTCACCCCCACCAGCGACCATGACATCTGCGTCATCTGTCATAATCAACCGAGCAGCATCGCCTATAGCATGTGCCCCCGTTGAACAGGCCGTCACAACAGCATGATTAGGACCCTTAAACCCGTAGCGGATCCCGACCTGACCTGAGATCAAATTGATCAACGATCCTGGTATAAAGAAAGGCGATACGCGACGCGGTCCTTTTTCATGGATCAAGAGTGCTGTATCCGCAATTGAGTTCAATCCGCCAATGCCCGAACCGATCATAACCCCAGTGCGCAAACGGCTTGCTTCATCTTCAGGGGTCCAACCCGCATCCTGCACAGCCTGATCTGCCGCCGCAATTCCAAAAAGAATGAAGTTATCGACTTTGCGGCGCTCTTTCGGCTCCATCCAATCATCTGCATTGAATGTCCCGTTTGTGCCGTCACCAATGGGAACCTCGCACGCATATTTCGTTGTAACGCGACTGGCATCGAATAAAGTAATATCAGAAGCCCCAGATTGTCCTGCAAGCAATCTTGACCAGCTTTCCTCCACTCCACTTGCCAATGGAGTGACAAGACCCAGACCTGTAACGACAACGCGGCGCATATTCATTCCCTCGTTTGTATCTCGATTGTTTATAGTGCTTGATATCCTGACACAGGCCCGATGTGCAAAACAAATATCGCGCCGCGTCCCCTATCCTTCACCTTGACGTCTTATCTAAATAAGCAAAAACCCCCGTCAATGACAGGGGTTCACTTCAAGACGAAGTGGCGAATGCTTAGCTCGCTTCGTCGATAAACTTTACGGCGTCACCAACAGTTTGAATGTTCTCTGCTGCATCATCAGGAATTTCGATGCCAAACTCTTCTTCGAAAGCCATTACCAGCTCTACCGTATCAAGACTGTCTGCGCCAAGATCGTCAATAAAAGATGCTTTTTCTACAACTTTGTCTTCATCTTGACCGAGGTGCTCAACAACGATTTTTTTAACGCGCTCTGCGGTATCGCTCATTTTTAGTCTTCCTTATCCTACTTGGGTTGACACCCTATTTCCCGTACTTGGCAAGTTTCACTCCCCAAGGGCTAACACCCGTCTTCACTCATTAACGGGCCAAATTTCGTCGGTTGAATTCCGTCCACGGTGCCGCCTATAGCATAGCTTTTGGCTTTGGCAAATGGTTTCGAAAAAAGAAACTCTCTTATGTGCGTCCCCGTAGCCTTGCACGATCAAAGCATCGCCATTCCGCCGTTCACATGCAGGGTCGAACCCGTCACATAGCCCGCCTGCTCGCTGGCAAGATAAACCACAGCCGCGGCAATCTCATCACCTGACCCCATGCGACCAGCAGGTATTTGCGCCATGATCTTGCTCTTCTGATCGTCTGTAAGCTTATCTGTCATCGCAGATGTGATGAAGCCTGGCGCGATTGCGTTAACGGTTATGCCGCGACTTGCGACTTCCGCCGCCAAAGATTTGGACATCGCAATCATTCCGGCTTTGGATGCTGCGTAGTTTGCCTGACCAGGGTTGCCCGTTGCCCCCACAATCGAGCTTATATTAATGATCCGCCCCCAACGCGCCTTCATCATACTACGTAGAACAGCGCGGCTTAGCTTCATGGTGGATGTAAGATTGATATCAATGACGCTTTGCCATTCCTCATCCGACATCCGCATGAAGATATTGTCTCGCGTTACACCAGCGTTGTTGATCAAAATATCAACGCCGCCCATAAGCTCGCTCGCCGTTTTTGGCAGAGCATCAACAGTCGTCAACTCAGACAAATTACATGGGACGACATGGGCCCGCTCCCCCAGAGAGGCGGCCAGCTCTTCTAACGGCGCCGTGCGCGTGCCACTTAGAACGACCTCCGCGCCCTGTGCATGCAAAGCACGAGCAATGGAAGAGCCCAATCCCCCAGACGCGCCCGTAACAATCGATCTTTTTCCTTTTAAATCAAAAATAAAAAAGATTTCCTTTATGTGTTGCTTTCAAGTTTTTCTATATCTGCGGGCGTCGCAAAATTGGCGCATGAGAGTGCACGATCAATGCGACGCACCATCCCGATCAGCGCTTTTCCAGCGCCCACTTCCCAAACGTCGCTCACATTGTTTTCAGACATCCACATGACGGATTCACGCCAACGCACGGACCCTGTCACCTGCTCGATCAGAAGCGAGCGAATAATTTCAGGGTCGTCTACAGGTTCGGCGCGTACATTTGCAATAACGGGAACCTGTGGCTTTTTGATCTCTACGCTCGCGAGCTTTTCGCGCATGACATCGGCGGCAGGCGCCATCAGGCTACAATGAAAAGGCGCGCTCACGGGCAAAAGCACAGCGCGTTTCGCCCCTGCGTCTTTCGCAAGCTCTATGGCCCGTTCAACAGCCGCTTTGTGCCCTGAGACAACAACTTGTGCTGGATCATTATCATTGGCGGCGGCGCAAACCGCATCACCCGCCGCACGCTGAGCCACGCCCTGAACCGTCTCAAAATCGAGCCCCAACAAAGCCACCATAGCCCCAACGCCGACGGGAACAGCCTCTTGCATGGCTTGACCACGCGCCCTAAGCAAACGGGCAGCATCGGCAATACTTAGCGCTTCTGCCATTGCAAGCGCCGAATATTCGCCCAAAGAATGCCCCGCCACATAATCCTCTGTGGAGAGGCCAAACCCACGACTTTCTAGAGCCTTGTAGGCGGCAAGCGACGTCGCCATCAATGCGGGCTGTGCGTTTGCTGTGAGGGTCAGGGTTTCAATATCCCCCTCCCAAATCAAGGCACTGAAATTTTCCCCAAGTGCATCATCAACTTCTTCAAACACGGCTCTGGCTTCGGAAAATTCATCTGCCAATGCCTTGCCCATTCCAATCGCCTGCGCACCCTGCCCTGGGCAAACATATGCACGTGCCATTTACGCCTCCACTCTCGTCACTTTAGCTAGAGCCTTATCGCGGCTCACGTTCAGACGCAATGCGTATGCGCAAGTCGCTGCGCCTTTAACACGTTGGGCGTCGTAGATCGGGCCAGTTTTTCGCCCTATGCCACGCCTCACCTATGGACAACAGTGTACTATCCGCGCCTTTGGGTGCAAACAACTGCAAGCCAAAGGGCAACCCGTTCTCACCAAATCCAGCTGGTAGATTGAGCACCGGCAGGCCAAGCAATCCAGCGGGGATCACAACCTCCATCCAACGGTGATAGGTGTCGAGTTTGATCCCATCAATCTCATCTGGATGTGGTTTATCGGCCAAAAACGGCCACGTCTGGGTCGAGGGCAGGACGAGCGCGTCATATCTGTCAAATAACTCCATTGCTTTGACAAACCATTCGGTGCGCAGAATGCTTGCGTTATGCACCTCCAGCGCACTGAGAGACAGGCCATGCTCGATTTCCCACACAACCGCAGGCTTTAGCATATCGCGCATCTTTGCATCACTCATGTGTTGTCCCAAACCGCCAGCTAATTTCCAAGATCGAAGCTTTGTCCAACTGTCCCAGAGATGGCTGCTCTCTATTGGCGGGGCAACCTCCTCAACGATGGCACCCAGCGCTTCAAATGCCAGAACCGCTTCATGCGAGGCCTCCAAAAGGCCCCGCTCAAAGGGAAACGCGCCGCCCCAGTTTCCCAACCAACCAATGCGCTTGCCTGCCAAATCCATAGCAGTTACATCGGATAGGCTGGGATCGGAATACGAATAGGGAACCTTCGGGTGCGCGCCACTCATGACCGAGAGCAAAAGAGCAATATCTTTGGGATTGCGCGCCATCGGGCCACTGGTCGAAAGCGCATGCAAAAAGACATCATCACCAGGTTCAGAAGGAACCAGTCCCCACGTTGGGCGCATTCCATAGACATTGTTCCACGCCGCAGGGTTGCGCAGACTGCCCATCATGTCGGACCCATCGGCAATCGTAAGCATGCCCGTCGCCAGCGCAACCGCAGCACCACCAGAGGACCCACCCGCCGAGCGGCTCTGATCGTAGGGGTTAAGTGTGGTCCCAAAGACGGGATTATAGGTATGGCTACCAAGGCCAAATTCTGGAGTATTGGTTTTGCCAATGATAATCGCTCCCGCGTTTCGAATACGCTCTACGATGATATCATCGCTCTGTGCCATATCATCTGCAAATATTGGCGACCCTTGTGTGGTTAAAAAACCTTTCGCGTTTGCCAAATCCTTGATGGCAATTGGTAATCCATGCAACGGCCCGCGATCCTCCATAGCAACATTATCGGCCTTTTCGGCGTCGCTGATCATGTCTTGCTCTTCTCGCATGGAGACGATCGCATTTACGGTGTCGTTGACGGCCCATATCCTTTCAATGGTCGATTTCATAATATCGACACATGACACCTTTTTATCACGCAATTGCGATAGCAGCTCATGGGCAGGGCTAAAGGCAAGTGACATTGAATACCCTCATTTCTATTCACTCACACTTTATGTTGTTTTTTCAAAATGCAAAGTCAAAATTATCCTGTGTTCAATCTTGCTCGGTCGCTTCAGCGCGGGTCTTCCCAGAAGCGTCCATTGCCAGCGTCGCGGCCATAAAGGCATCAAGATCACCATCCAAAACCCCCTTGGTATCAGAGGTCTCATGTCCTGTGCGCAGGTCTTTTACCATTTGATAGGGCTGCAGCACATAGGATCTGATCTGATTACCCCAACCCGCATCCCCCTTATTTTCATGGGCATCCGTGATAGCCGCGTTACGCCGGTCCAGCTCCATCTGATACAGCCTTGATTTCAGGGCCTTCATCGCAATATCACGGTTTTGGTGTTGCGATTTCTCAGAACTGGTCACGACGATTCCAGTGGGATGGTGGGTGATGCGGACCGCCGAATCCGTCGTATTCACGTGCTGTCCTCCCGCGCCAGAGGAGCGATAGGTATCTATGCGAATATCCGCGGGATTGACCTCTATTTCGATATTGTCATCCACCACGGGGTAGACCCAAATTGAAGAAAAGGACGTATGCCTTTTTGCGGCCGAATCAAAGGGGGAAATGCGCACGAGACGATGCACACCACTTTCGGATTTTAGCCATCCATAGGCATTATGACCACTTATTTTATAAGTCACCGATTTGATGCCCGCTTCTTCACCTGGCGTTTCGGCCTGCATCTCAACCTTGTAGCCTTGCCGCTCGGCCCATCTGACATACATCCGCGCCAGCATTGAGGCCCAGTCACAGCTTTCGGTTCCTCCCGCGCCCGAATGCACCTCAAGAAAGGTATCATTGCTATCCGCTTCACCGTTGAGAAGCGCTTCCAGCTCTTTGGCCGCCGCCTTTTTAACAAGCTCTTTGAGGGCCTCTTCGGCCTCGGTGACGACCTCTTCATCTTCTTCCAACTCGCCAAGCTCGATCATCCCAACGTGATCGTTGAGCTCGTTTTGAATGGCATCATGAGTCTCAACAGCCGCCACCAAAGCCTGACGCTCTTGCATAAGCTTCTGTGCTTTTTCAGGATCGTTCCACAGATCAGGGTCTTCCACACGGGCATTGAACTCTTCCAGACGGTGCTGAACGCTCTCCCAATCCATGCGCTGACGCAGCAATGCAAGCGATTTTTCAATCGCAGAAACGATATGCTGGGTATCTGCACGCATAATATGGCCT
>WTIQ01000028.1 GCA_011525185.1 Paracoccaceae bacterium
GTAGGGATGGAAGGTGCCTTTGATGCCATGGGCAGCGGCGAAGTAGAAGAGCAATGGGCGCGAGAGCACCACTCGCTCTGGCTTGATGACATAACCGACAAGCCCAAAACGCCCGCAGAGTAACATGAGAACTGGTTTGTGAAGGAGCGATAAAATGAAAGCAATGTGGATCGCCTTTGGCTTCTCAGTTGTCATTGCCTTTGTTGCAGACTACGGACTGAATTTTGCTGGATATTCGACACAAGAAAAATCAACATCGTCTTCTGTGCGGCTTGACGAGTAAGGCAGCCGCGGCCTGTTGGTGCCGTTAGGTGCAGTGTTTTGGCTATCTTTTCTATTATGCAGAAGTTTTTAAAAGCTTGTTTTGGCAATGAGGCCTTTCTACTCGAGAGCGCTAGCCTCCTTCAAATATGTGATCAAATCGCTTCGATCCGTGTCATTGATGATCTTTTGCAAAGGCATTTTTGATCCAGGCGTGACAATATGGGGCCCTTTGGAAAAGAGATCCGATATGGTTTCTTCGGTCCAAATGACTTGGCTCTCTTTTAAGGCGTCAGAATAAGGGTATCCTTCTAAAGTGCCAGCTCTGCGGCCAAAGACATTATAAAGCGAAGGTCCAGCACGAAATTTTCCGTCTGCACTGAGCGTGTGACAAATACTGCATTTGCGCAAAAATTGCTTTTCCCCGTTGCTTATCTCCCGACCCTTGGCAGCAAACCGACGGGGTTGTTCGATCGTCAGGGTAAAGTTCCAAGGCGGATCACCCAGATCAAAGCGTGTGATCGCATCATCGAGCCCTCCTGTAACAATACTCTGTGAGTGTGGGAGAAGCTTGAGCGCCCAAACAGGTCCAGACGCGGCTTTTACATCCACCAAGGTCTCTGCCGTCTTTGTGTCAATGAGGAGAACACGTCCCTTTGCATTTCCAAATCCGAGCAGTTGAGATGACGCATGATAATCTAGCGCCAGAACAGGAGCGTTGCTTTCTTCAAGGGAGTACAGGGTTTCACCGTTGGAGAGGGAACGTATTACGGCCTTGCCATTCGCCGCTCCAAAGGCCACGAATCCCTGCTCTTCGTCCACGTGAAAAACATTAATCCCCCACCCATTACGGGCTAAGGTGCTCTCGTAAGACAAGCGGGAGAGGTCCCATGCTTTGATCTCTCCATCTGTCCCGGCGGAATAGAGGGAGGTCTTTGATTGTGAGAATTGGACAGCATTCACAGGTCCTTTATGACCCGTTAACTTTGTAATACGTTCATATGTTTGCGCCGACCAGAGATAGACGCCGCCGTCCCAGCTTGATGTCGCGATGAATTGCCCATCGGGGGAAACTGTCACATCTGTTATTTTACCCTCATGCTCTAACGCTGCGATAGGCTCTGTCTCTGCCCGAGCGGACTGCCCAGTTGCGAGATCCCAAACTAAGGCTTTGTAATCATCACCTCCTGAGACGAGTACGCGACCGTCTGGAGAGAAATCAAGCGATACAACAGCCGCATCATGTCCAATCAGACGAGATTTAGAAACAAGAGTGTGACTGTCCCACAAAACGATAGAATAATCATAACTCGCGCTTGCCAGTGTCTCTCCGTCAGGCGAAAGGCTAAAATCCTTTACGGGACCGCCGTGCTCTACATATCTATCAAAGCTAAATGCGGACGCTGGCATGAGCACAGCGAATACAGAACAAATAACAAAGCGAAACAATTTCAACATAAGTGTAGAGCCAGTCGTGAGATTTTTTTGATTATAGCACATTCAAGGGCCGTTTGGTGTTAAAATAAGAGGCGTTCTCTCGGTCATTATACAACCTAACTAATTGGTTAAGCTGAATGACCACATCGTTCTAAAGAACACTTAGAACTTGCGTTATGTGTTTACTTTTGTGGTCAGACAGATGCAGAGATGATTTGCCGTTCTGGGTTATATAGCCATCCGATCAAACAGGCCGTTAAATTGCGGTTTAATAAAAAGTTCATCAATTTGTTACGCGATTGTCGTGAAGACATTATTTTGATGCCCTCACCAGCAATTTTAGGAATGTCATCATGTTTTAGTATAGCTATGCGAAGTATAATAATTCTAAAATTGTATTAACTTAAAGGGGATGAACTCATGAAAAGATTTTTGTCTAGTACGGCGCTTGCGGCGTCATCTTTCATCATAATGGGGGCATGGCCTGCATTTTCTGGAGGTCATATCACGCGTACAATCGGAGAAACGGCAGCGCTCATTGCAGAGGCCAGTCTCGCAACGGATGACTTGAAAGATGGGCAAAGCGGCAACACCTACTTTCCCTATGCCGCGATGGGAGACTCACGTTAAAGTTGTATAGAGAAGTGTTTGTAAATAAAAGCCAGAGCTTGAGCTATGTGCCTACCGTTAGGCAATTGAATACATGCTTAAAAGTTTTTATGCAGTGCTATACCTAATTTTTGCCATAAGCTTATTCGTAACTCAGGTTACAGTGCATTTGCGTAATGCGTTTTGGGGGTCACATGAAAATTGCAATTGCAGGGTTCCAGCATGAAACAAATTGCTACAATCCAACTTTGACAGAGTTGGATGATTTTGTGCGCGCTGACAGTTGGCCGGAGCTTTTGAGCGGGGAGGATGTTCTGCGGGGCACCCGCAATATGAACTTGCCCATCGCAGGGTTTATCGAGGCCGCTGAAGAGGGCGATGATACGCTTTTTCCCATATTATGGTGTGCCGCCGAGCCCTCGGGATATGTGAGCGACGCGGCCTTTGAAACGATTTCTTCGCGCCTTTTAGAGGCAATTGGCACAGGTCAACAGTTTGACGCGATCTATCTTGATCTGCATGGGGCTATGGTGAGCGAAACCTATGCAGATGGCGAACGTGCTCTTCTCAGGATGCTGCGTGCCCAGGTTAGAGAGGAAATACCCATTGTCATAAGCCTTGATCTTCATGCAAACATCAGCCCAGAGCTCTTTAGCCTAACCAATGGTCTTTGCATTTTTCGCACGTACCCACATTTAGATATGGCGGAGACAGGGGCGCGGGCCTATCGTTTATTGAGCTATATTTTTGAACAAAAACCTCTTTATAAATCCTTTTTGCAGGTGCCGTATCTTATCCCTTTGCATGCTCAAACGACCATGACAGGCGCCGCGGCTGAGATTTATCAGACGTTGAAAAATCAGCCCGTCGTGAGTGCTGATATTGCGCTGGGGTTTTCTGCCGCGGATTTGCCCAATACAAGGGCTTCCTGTGTTGCCTATGCAAAAACTCAAGAGCAAGCAGACCAGACCTGCGATACGATCAAACGAGCATTTGACATGTGTCAGTCTAAGTTTGATTTGACGCTCCTAAACGTTGAAGATGCGGCGGCAATGACGCTCGCGCATGCCAAGCCCAAGCCACTTGTCTTTGCAGATGTTCAAGACAACGCTGGGGGAGGTGCCTATTCAAACACGGTTCATCTCTTAAAGGCGGTGTATCAACACCAATGCGACAGTGTTTTGATGGGGCTGTTTTGTTTTCCAAAACTTGCGGCTGAGGCGCATACTCTTGGCGTTGGAGGTCGATTTGAGGTCACTATGGATGCAACGGAATTGGACAGGAATGGTGGTTGCTTTGTCGCTGAGGGCCAAGTGATTGCGCTTAGTGACGGGTATTTCCCCTATTCTGGTGAGGTCTATGGGGGCGGCATGGCGACAATGGGGGCAAGCGCTGCCCTGCGTTTTGTGACAGATAAGGGATGGATTGATGTGGTGATTACTTCAATCAAGGCACAGTGCCTTGATCTGGCGCAATTTACCCATTTGGGGCTCATCCCAGAGCAGTACAAAGCGATTTGCGTAAAAAGTACGGTACATTTCCGCGCTGCCTTTGAACCGATTGCCGATCGGGTTTATTCTGTATCCGCCCCAGGATTACTGCCCTGTGATCTGAGCCAAATTACCTATCGTAATTTGGCCCCAGAGGTGCGCGTTTTAGATGGCGCTAATTCAGTTTGACAATCAGTTTGCCAAAGTTTTTCCCTTCTAAGAGGCCCATAAAGGCGCGTGGTGCATTTTCCAGTCCCTCGACAATATCCTCTTGAAAGCTGATCTTGCCAGCTTGGACAAGGGGGGCGACTGAGGTCAGAAATTTACCAAAACGGTCCCAATGGTTTGAAATGATAAACCCGTTCACAGACATTTGTTTGACCAGAATGCTCCGCCACATCTTAGGCAGACGGTCACTTGTCCCGCCTGCATGTTCGCCCAAGGCTCCCTCATTATACCAACTAATCATCCCACATATGGGAATGCGTCCAAATTGGTTCATCAGGGGCAGCACAGCATCCAAGGTTTTTCCAGCAATATTTTCGAAATATATGTCAACGCCATCGGGGCAGAGCTCTTGCAGAGCTGCCTTAAGAGCGCGTCCATCCTCGTAATCGCGGTGATTGAGACAATGATCAAATCCAAATGTATCCACTGCCAGAGCACATTTATCATTCCCTCCGGCAATTCCTATCGCTCTGAGACCCTGCGCTTTGGCCAGTTGTCCAACCATCGAACCAACAGGACCTGTTGCCGCTCCGACAACCAAGGTCTCCCCCGCTTTTGGACGGCCCAGTTCATGAAAGCCATACCATCCGGTAAAGCCTGGCATGCCCAAGACCCCTAAAGAGGTTGTCAGCGGGGCCATGTCGGGATCGACTTTACGTAATTGCGTGTCTGGCTTACAGCCGTGAGTTGCCCAGCCGAATTGACCAAAGGCAAAATCTCCCACGGCGAATTTTTCTGAGTTTGAGGCAATCACGCGCCCAACTCCTGTGCCTTCCATTGTGTCGCCAAGGGCCACTGGAGCGGCATAGGATTTGGCGTCATCCATTCGCCCCCGCATGTATGGATCAAGCGACATGTAATGCAGCTCTACCAAAACTTCACCCGCTTGTGGGTTAGGGGTATCTACTGTTTCAAGACGAAAATCGGAGTCCTTGGGCGCGCCAATGGGGCGACTTGCAAGTGCGATCCTTTGCATGGCTAAACGGTCCTCTTTGTTGTGTTGAGATTGATTTGATTGGTTCGATGTTTGAAGACAGCCGTGCCTGTTGCGACCAAAAGCCCCGTGTCATCGGTGACACGACCTTCGGCAAAGCTGGTCTTGCGCCCCCCACCTGTGCGCCGTCCTTCTGCATAGAGGCAGCGGCCCTCACTTTGGGCAAGATATTGAACGTTCAAACTCAGCGTTGCGACAAATTTCGGGTGTGCAGGGTCATCCGTATAACAACAACTATACCCCATTACAGTATCAAGAAGGGTGGCATGCAGTCCCCCGTGCGGGATGCCATATCGGTTCATCAAAAACGGCTCTAGCGGTATTTCAAGGCGACAGAAATCGCTCTGCCACTCAGTAATTTTAAAGCCAAGATGGGCTTGAAACGGATAGGGCACTTCTTGGGCGAGGGTTTTGTTTTCATCGCTCATAGAGTTCTGGCCGCCTTCAAACCAGCCTTTGCAAAATCGTGAACATACTTGCCCATTTGAAGGGCCCGTTCAGGGTTGGAGGCATTCCCGTCAAGAGCCCGTTTCTTTACACCTTGTATAATTCCCGCCATCCGAAAACAGCAAAAGGCGAGATAAAATCCAAAATTATCGATGCCCGATAGGTCGCGTTTGGCACAATAGCCATCAATAAACTCTTGATCTTCGAAAAGCCCCTGTGCTTTGCGATCAATACCAGCCAAACCACGCCCATGATCGCCAGGTGGCATTGACCATTGCATAATGACCGCGGCGAGATCCGCATAAGGATGCCCCAGCGTAGACAATTCCCAATCCAGCACCGCCAAGCAGGACGGCCCTGTTTTGGAAAATAGCATGTTATCGATACGATAGTCCCCATGGACAAGAGTGCGTTGACCATCCTCTGCGGGTATATTCTCGTTGAGCCAAGTGATTAGCGTATCCATCGCCTCAATCGTTTCGGTTTCGGAGGCACGATATTGTTTCGTCCAGCGATCAATTTGACGCGCATAGTAATTTCCCGCAGGACCATAATCGTCCAGACCGCTCGCTTGGAGGTCAACCGAGTGAATAGCGGCCAAAACGCGGTTCATTTCCTCTAAAACGGGGCGGCGTTCCTCAAAGCCTATTTCAGGGAGGCTCGGATTATCAAAGTTTCTGCCGTCAATTCTCTCCATAATATAAAAAGAGGAGCCGATGACGGCGTCATCTTCGCAGAGCAAATGCATCTTTGCGACGGGGACATCCGAAGACTCAAGGGCCTTTTGCACTCGAAATTCACGATCCACAGCATGCGCTGACTTGAGCAAAACGCCAGGCGGTTTGCGACGCAGAACATATGTGCCACTGGGCGACGTGAGCTTAAATGTCGGGTTGGATTGCCCTACTGCGTATTTTTCCGCAGAAAGGGGACCTTGAAATCCCTTTAAATGGCTCTCTAGCCACGTGGCAACGGCCTCGGTATCCAAATATGCGGCATCTGTCATCTTTGTCGCCTCCTAACTGTAGGTCAGCAATGGATCACCCTCTTGCCTGACGTGGGGTATTTCATTGAAACTGTGCAAATAAAACGCCCGTTCGGTAAAGATAAATTTGTGCACGGAACAATTTTTGATCTGAAGTTGTAGGTTGATTTGTTCCCTCACGGGGGTGTTCAGAGCGGCCGCAATCATTTGAGAAATGGCCCCACCTGAACTGACCGCAAGCACAGAGGTGGCCTTTTTCCCCACAATGGCTTGACGTGCTGCCTCGATCCGCGCGGCAAAGGCAGACCACGGTTCCGGTGGATCAATAATTTGGTCATTTTGCCACTCTCTCACGGTCTCTTTCAAAATCTTGAAATGGGTCCGTCTATCCGTGTGCATATTCAGTGGCGCGTCCCCGTTTCGATATTTGGCATTCAAAAGCGCGGTAAAGTCAAATTCGTTCAATCCTGTGTGGATCTCAGGCGCGGGCAGTTTCAGTCCCATGCCTTTTTCGATCCCTTTTAAAGTTTCACGATGGCGACGCAAATCTCCCATGAAACAGGCCTCAGGGTGAACCCCTATCTCGGCAAGAGCTTGGCCAAGGGCCTGACTTTGCGCATGCCCGATGTCGGATAATTTGTCATAATCATCCGCGCCAAAGCTCGCTTGCCCATGCCGTATAAGATAAAGCTCAGCCATTGGTGCGCGCGTTCAGAGACTGAATGGCTGTGTCGTATTCTGCCTTGAAACCAGCAACCATATCACCCGTCGATTGGATTGCTTTGATCGCACTGATCCCTTGACCAGATCCCCAGATCTCTTTCCACGATTTTGGTCTGTTGCGCTTGTCGGAAAAATTCATCGCAGAGGGATCGGATTCGGGTAAATTGTCAGGATCCATTCCCGCCCGTTCGATGGATGGTTTCAGATAATTGCCATGCACGCCCGTGAACAGTGACGAATACACAATGTCATCCGCGCTTGAATCGACAATCATCTGTTTATAGGCCTGTTCTGCATTTGCTTCCTCCGTGGCAATAAATGGAGAGCCGATGTAGGCCAAATCTGCACCCATGGCCTGCGCGGCAAGGATGCTTTGGCCGTTTGCAATAGAGCCAGAGAGCAAAAGAGGCCCGTCAAACCACTCTCTTAT
>WTIQ01000051.1 GCA_011525185.1 Paracoccaceae bacterium
GTGTAGAGCCATCTGCACCGACAAATCCCGCTCTATCTATGGCAAAGCGGACAGAAAGGTTTTGAATGGCAACATCATGGACCACTTGGTCGTAACCGCGCTGCAAAAAGGTTGAATAAAGGGCACAAAAGGGCTTCATCCCCCCCGCAGCAAGCCCCGCTGAAAAGGTCACCCCATGCTGTTCAGCTATTCCCACATCAAAACAACGAGACGGATAGCGCTCTGCAAAGAGGTTAAGACCCGTGCCATCTGGCATCGCCGCTGTCACTGCACAGATCCGTGGATCTACAGCCGCCTCTTTCAAAAGAGCATCCGCAAAGACCTTGGTATAAGAGGGCACGTTTGAGGCTGCTTTTTTTTGCTGGCCTGTTACAACATCAAACTGTGCTGTTGCGTGACCGCGATCGCGGGCGGCCTCCGCTGGGGCATATCCCTTGCCTTTTTTGGTGAGGACATGGATGAGCATGGGGCCTGTTGCACGTTCTTTCACCGTTCGCAGCACGGGTAAGAGTTGGTCCATGTCATGGCCATCAATTGGCCCAAGATAAGAAAAGCCCAAGGCCTCAAATAGCGTTCCACCAACAGCCATGCCTTTGAGGAGATCTTTGGCCCGTTTCGCACCCTCTTGAAAGGGCTCTGGCAGAAAGCTGATTGCTCCCTTTGCCGCGGCTTTCAGCTCTTGAAACGGCTCGCCTGCGTAGAGTTGAGACAAATAGGAAGAGAGCGCCCCAACAGGTGGCGCAATTGACATCTCGTTATCATTTAAAATCACAAAAAGCCGTTTTTTGAGATGACCTGCATTATTCATCGCCTCATAGGCCATGCCGGCACTCATCGCACCATCCCCAATCACAGCAATCGCATCGCCCAAACCCGATCCACACGCCCCGCCGAGGTCACGGGCGACCGAAAAGCCTAGGGCCGCGCTGATCGATGTACTCGAATGAGCCGCGCCAAAGGGATCGTAAAGAGATTCGCTGCGCTTCGTGAAACCGCTCAAGCCGTGCTTTTGGCGCAGCGTGCGAATGCGATCCCGCCGGCCTGTCAAAATCTTGTGCGGATAGGCCTGATGGCTCACATCCCAAATCAATTTATCTTTGGGCGTATCAAAGATCGCATGCAAAGCAACAGTCAGCTCGACAACTCCAAGCCCTGCCCCGAGATGACCCCCTGTTTCTGAGACCGCAGAAATTGTCTCCTGCCGCAATTCCTCTGCGATCTGACAAAGCGCGGCATCATCAAAGCGCTTTAGGTCATCCGGGGACTGTATTTGATCCAACAAAGGCGTATGGGGACGGCTGGACATATCTGCTCTCTTAAGTGCTTCGTTTAACTTTCACGGGACACGATAAATCGCGCACATTCCTGTAACGCAATGGCACGCACACCAAAAGGGGAAACGGCATCACAGGCTGTTTGGATCAATTCTTTTGCTCTCTTTTTAGCCTCATCCAATCCCAAGAGCGACACAAAGGTGGCTTTCCCAGCCTCCTCATCCTTATTCAACCGCTTGCCCGCTTTTGCCGCGTCCCCTTGCACATCCAAAATGTCGTCAGCGATTTGAAAGGCAAGCCCGATGGCCTCCGCGTACCTGCGTAATGGTGCAATATCGCTCTGGGCAAGAACAGGGCCTGCTGTTGCCGACCATTCGATCAATGCGCCTGTCTTCCCCCGTTGCAACGTGACAATGTCGTCAAGAGTAAGGGGCTCCCTTGCCGTTTCTGCTGCAATATCCAGAGCTTGCCCCAAAACCATCCCCTGAGCGCCAGAGGCTTTGGCAAGTGCAAGCGCAAGCGCATTGCGCACTGACGGATGATCACTCGTCATAGGGTTTAGAACGAGCTCAAAACCCAAGGTTTGTAAGGCATCACCGGCGAGAACCGCGGTCGCCTCGTCCCATTTTTTGTGAACCGTTGGCTGGCCTCGCCGCACATCATCATCATCCATACAGGGCAAATCATCATGGACAAGCGAATAGGCATGAACGGCCTCGATCGCACAGGCGGGCCAAATCGACTGCGCCAAACCAATGTCAAAAAGCTCAGCACTTTTCACAACAAGAAAGGCGCGAAGCCTTTTGCCGCCACTCAAGGAATGACGCATGGCCTGAACAACATTGACGTCATCATAGTGGGACAGCACCTCATCCAAATGCTGCTGGATGGCGGTGGCATTTTGTTCAAGCTGCTGTGAAAACATTAAAAACGATCGGTTGGTTCTGCTTTGATCGCCCCTGTCGCATCCTGCGTGATAAGGGCCACTTTTTCTTCAGCTTCTTTTAGCTTTGTGTCGCAGCGCTGTTTGAGCTTCGCACCGCGCTCATAAAGAGCAATCGATTGCTCAAGGGCAACATCTCCGCTCTCCAATGCATTAACGACCTGCTCAAGTTCACGCATTGCCTCTTCAAAGCTCATATCTTCAATCGCAGTTTCGCTCATTGTGGTTTGTCTCCTGAAAGCGTTTTGACGTGCGCGCGCACCGACCGCGCCAGTGCAGCAAGATCATAGCCCCCTTCCAAGACAGAAACCAGCCTTCCTTGTGAATGTCTGTCGGCAATCCGCATGAGGTGTTTTGTGATCCATACAAAATCATCCTCGTCCCAACGTAATTCTGCCAAAGGATCCGCTTCATGAGCATCAAATCCCGCAGACACAAAGATCATTTCAGGTTTAAAATCCTCAAGCCTTGGAAACACTCTATCTTCGTAGGCCTTACGCATGACATCTCCACCACTCCGCGGCGGCAAGGGCACATTCAGGACATTGTCATGAGCCCCTTTTTCATCAGGCGTGCCAGTTCCAGGCCAAAGCGGCGATTGATGCGATGTGATGGTCAAAGCGCGCGCTTCATCCCAAAGCAAATCCTGTGTGCCATTGCCATGGTGCACATCAAAATCAACAACAGCGACACGAGTAAGCCCATGATGATCGAGAGCGTGTTTTGCCCCGATAGCAACATTCCCAAAAAAGCAAAATCCCATTGTTGTCGCCGTTTCAGCGTGATGCCCTGGGGGCCGCACAGCGACAAAGGCATTTTGTGACGCGCCTTGGATCACCTGATCAACGGCTTCGATCACTCCACCGACGGCTCTATAGGCTGCGTTCAGTGATCCAGCCGACATATGCGTATCTGCATCAACGGCGACAGAGCCACGGCTTGGTGACAGCGTTTTTAAGTGTTCGAGATACCGCTCTGGATGCGCGCTCAAGATATGCGCATCCTCAGCCAATGGCGCATCCAAACGACGCAAGTTAAGGTCCTCAACTGCATCTAATATAAACTGAAGTCGCGCCACCTGCTCGGGATGACCCGATGGTGTCACATGATTGAGACAATCGCTATGGGAAACAAATAAAGTGCTCATGATTTGCAAGGGCCTTGTGCATGTTGCAAATACCTAACCTTCTTCCCGTGTTGATCGCAAGCCGTAAACGCGGTGCACGCACACGTCTGAAGATAGCGATTCTCAATAAATTTTTGCAGTACTGCCTCTTTTGCGGCTATGTTAGAGGCATTCGCGACCCGTCAACACCTTGCATTTCAAATGACCTTATGTATGTTAGCCTTCTGTTAATAAGAGAAATACAAAACAGGTAGGTGACAATTTGGCCTTAGACACTGCGCAAGCTGGTTTTGTTGAATTTAGTAAAGTTCAAAAAAGCTACGACGGTGAATCTCTTGTCGTGAAAGATCTTAATCTAAGTGTTGGGAAAGGCGAGTTCCTAACCATGCTTGGCCCGTCAGGATCAGGCAAAACAACATGCCTCATGATGCTCGCGGGCTTTGAGACTGCGACCCATGGTGAAATAATGTTGAATGGTCGTCCGATTAATAACATCCCACCCCATAAGCGTGGGATAGGGATGGTTTTTCAAAACTACGCGCTCTTTCCGCATATGACAGTAAACGAAAACCTTGCATTTCCGTTGGAAGTCCGCGGTCAAGGCAAGTCTGAGCGTGAAGCCAATGTCAGAAAAGCGTTGGACATGGTCCAGATGGGCGAGTTTGGAAACCGCCGCCCAGCACAGCTTTCAGGGGGTCAGCAGCAGCGGATCGCGCTTGCCCGCGCGTTGGTGTTTGAACCCGATCTCGTGCTCATGGATGAACCGCTGGGCGCGTTGGACAAACAGTTGCGCGAGCATATGCAATACGAGATAAAACATTTGCATGAACGTCTTGGTGTTACCGTTGTTTACGTCACTCATGACCAGTCCGAAGCCCTCACGATGTCAGATCGCATCGCTGTCTTTGACGATGGTGTGATCCAGCAATTGGCCTCTCCCAGTGATCTTTATGAGCGCCCCGAAAATGCCTTCGTTGCGCAATTTATTGGTGAAAACAATCGCATCATGGCCACGGTGACCAGCAAAGAGGGAGATGAAACTGTTGTTAAGTATGAAAACGGTCTGACGGGTCGCGCATTGGCCGTGAATTGTGGCGATGTGGGCTCAAAGACCGTTCTTTCGATCCGCCCTGAAAGGGTCTCGATTGGGGAAACAGAGGGAACGGCTGCGATCGATGCAGAGGTCTTGGAGCTGATTTACCTCGGAGACCACATTCGTTGCCGTATGAATGTGATGGGCAATGAAGACTTCATCGTAAAAGTGCCAAACTCCGCAGGGCACAAGCATTTGACCGTTGGCGAAACCACGAAAGTCAGCTGGCAAACTGAGGATTGTCGCGCGCTTGATGCGTGACCAAGAGATGTACGGGTCCTTGGCCTGTGCTATAAACTGGGAAACCAGTCAACCAATTAGGAGAGTTGAGAATGAAACTTAAGAATGTGATTTCAACAGCCGCAGCTGTTGTTGCACTGTCAGCCTCTGGCGTGCTCGCTTCTGATCTGACCGTTGTGTCTTGGGGAGGTGGTTATACAGCGTCCCAGCAAAAGGCCTACGGTGAGCCATGGGAAGCAAAATCAGGTAAAAAAATTCACTGGGAAAACTACAATGGTGGTCTTGGTGAAGTCAGAACCCAAGTGGAAAGCGGCAATGTCACATGGGACGTCGTCGACCTGTTGCCTGACCAAATCCGCACAGGATGCGACGAAGGTCTTTTCGTCGAACTTCCAGATGATATTCTGATCCCAACAGCGGACGGAAAGTCCATGGACGAAGACCTTATGGTGCCACGTCCGAACAAATGTGCAGTTCCCCAAATCTGGTGGTCTTACCAAGCGTTTTACAACGATGGCACATTTGAAGGCGAGCAGCCTGACACCATCATGGATTTCTTTGACGTAGAAAAATTTCCAGGCAAGCGCGGTGTTCACACCTGGGCAAACGCGATTCTTGAAATGGCCCTCTTTGCGGACGGCGTGGCAAAAGAAGACATCTATGCCACTCTCGAAACTGAAGAAGGTGCAGACCGTGCATTCGCAAAACTAGACACAATTAAAGATCACGTTGTGTTCTGGTCTTCAGGTGCAAAGCCACTTGAGCTCGTCTCTTCAGGCGAAGTCTCAATGTCATTGGCCTACAACGGTCGTGTTGGTGGTGCAAACCTCAACGACGGAACAAACTTTGTCTCTATCTGGCACGGTCAAGTTCTTGAAGAAGAATGGCTCGGCATCGTAACTGGCTCAAAGAACATGGAAGCCGCGCTCGATTTCGCAGCTTTTGCGTCTTCACCAACTGCTCAAGCTGAGCAAGCACGTTGGATCAACTACGGCCCAATGCGGACATCTGCTCTGAACATCATTTCCGCTGGCGAGCCTTGGTTCAACACAGGTGTAGAAGTTCTTCCACACATGCCAAACCGTGACGAAGTCATGGGTGACTCAATCGTTGCTGACCCCGACTGGTGGGCGGACAACGGTGACGAACTGCAAGAGCGCTATGCCGCTTGGATGGGCCAATAATATCGACCCCCTCGAAGGGATGTCATAGGGCATCCCTTCACATTCCTTTTTTGGACTGAAAGACGTGTAAATGACCGACACCTCGCTGCAGAGCAATAACGCACCGATGATGACGGCGGATGGCATTCCGCTTAAGAAAAGTCTTCAAATGTCCCTGCGTAGGGAAAAATTGCGTGCCTTCGGCCTTGTGGCAGGTCCTGCACTTTTTATTTTAATTTTATTCGTTTGGCCGATTTATACCCTGTTTTTAAAGAGTATTGACGACAACCTTGTGAATGATGTCTTGCCGCGCACGATGGCGATCTACGAACAATGGGATGGTCAAGATTTGCCCGATGAAGAGCATTATGAGGCAATGTTCCTTGACCTTACAACAGCCGAAAAACTTCAAATCGGTAAAGTCTCAACGCGTATGAACTACGCGAAATCGGGCTGGAAAAGCCTCATCAAAAAGTCCAACCGTAAATTCAAAAAGCTTGATCCTAATCAGCCCCTCAAAGCGCAGATGATCGACGCCGAAAAGAGATGGGGCGACATTGAGTTTTGGCTCTCATTGGGGATCATGAAAGATCGCGTCACAGCAGGATACTACTGGAACGCCGTTGATCGCACCTATGACAGCAAAAAGAACGTGATCATGCAGCCTGAAAACAGGCAGGTCTATGTGATGTTTTGGAAACGTACGCTTCTTGTCTCAACCATCGTGACAATCGCTTGTCTGATCCTCGCCTATCCAGTTGCTTATCTGCTGGCGACGCTGCCCTTGCGGACGTCAAACTTGTTGATGATCTGTGTGCTTATGCCGTTTTGGACCTCGCTCCTTGTGCGGATTGTCGCGTGGATGATTATGCTTCAGCAACAAGGGGTGTTAAATGACTCGCTTGTGGGGCTTGGGATTATCAGTGATGATAATCGACTTCCTTTGATGTATAATTTCAACGGTACCATAATTGTGATGACTCAGGTCCTTCTGCCCTTCATGATCTTGCCGCTTTACTCTGTGATGCGGGGCATTCCACCGACCTATATGCGCGCGGCCCAAAACTTGGGAGCAACTCCAACACGGGCCTTCATTCGCGTTTACATGCCGCAAACTATTCCTGGTATTGGCGCAGGCGTGATCCTCGTCTTTATTGTAGCGATTGGCTATTTTATCACACCCGAACTGGTTGGCGGCAAAGATGGACAAATGATCGGAAACCAAATTGCCTATCATTTGCGAAAATCGCTTAACTGGGGTCTAGCCTCAGCAATGGGTGTGATCCTCCTTGTTGCGATCCTGACACTTTACTGGGTTTATGACAAAATCGTTGGCATTGATAATATGAGACTAGGGTAGAGGCAATGGGACTTCCGATTTATGCAACAACCGGTCAACGTGTTTGGCATTATACCTATCTTCTGATTTGCGGCTTGGTGCTGTTCTTTCTTGTGGCGCCTTTGATCATTGTGATCCCGCTGTCCTTCACATCCAGCCCGTTCCTCAACTTTACGCCAGAAATGCTCGCGCTCAAAGCAGAGGGCTTTTCCATCAAGTGGTACCAAAACCTCTTTGGTATGTGCGAGTCCATAAAAACGACCGTATGTAGCGATAAATGGATGATTGGCTTCCGTAACTCCGTTATCATAGGGATATTTGCAACGTTACTCTCGACCATTCTTGGTACTCTGGCCGCACTAGGGTTAAGCCGCGCGCATATCCCCGGGCGTAAACTGTTTATGGCCTTACTGATCTCTCCAATGA
>WTIQ01000366.1 GCA_011525185.1 Paracoccaceae bacterium
CCGGTGAACTGCCTTTTAAAGGCTGCCTTGATAGAAGGCGATGGGAAAATATTGTTAGGAGAGACAGAGCATGGCAAAACCAATAATGGCACGCGCGACGGCGGTTTGGCTGGTCGACAATACAACGCTCACGTTTAAACAAATTGCGGATTTCGTCGGCATGCATGAATTAGAGATCCAAGGGATCGCAGATGGTGACGTGGCCGCGGGCGTAAAAGGCTTTGACCCCATTTCTAACAATCAACTTGAAGCCAGCGAGATTAAGGCGGCAGAAAACAACCCGCTGCACAAACTGAAGCTGAAATTCAATGCCGCTGCCGTGGGTGAAGAAAAACGACGCGGGCCGCGTTATACACCGCTCTCAAAACGGCAAGATCGCCCTGCCTCAATTCTCTGGCTTGTGAAGTTCCACCCAGAACTCTCTGACGGCCAGATCAGTAAACTTGTCGGCACGACCAAGCCGACAATTCAAGCGATTCGTGATCGCACGCATTGGAATATCTCAAACATTCAGCCGATTGACCCCGTCGCCTTGGGGCTTTGCAAACAGTCAGAACTCGATCAAGCCGTTCACAAAGCGGCGGCCAAAAAATCCGCGGAAGGCGGCGTCATGAATGATGATGAGCGGCGCAAATTGGTAGGGACAGAGCAATCTTTGAGCATGCCAGTTGAGCCTAAAATTCCATCATCAATGGAAGGATTGGAAGCCTTTAGCTTGCGCGAGGAAAATGAAGGCGAAGAAGACAATAACGCGGATGCCTTTGCAGATGCCGATAGCTTCTTCAACCTTCCTGATACGGACGAGCAACCCTCTTAAAGCTGTGCTCCCATTCAATAAAATCGGCTGAGGCAAGCCGCCCACGACATTCTAAAAGTCTTTGCGCGCCTTAAAGGCAGCCGAGATGGTTCCGTCGTCAAGATAATCTAACTCGCCCCCCATAGGCACACCCTGTGCAAGCGATGTGATCCTTACGGTCTCACGGTCCTGCAGTTGCTCGGCGATATAATGCGCGGTGGTCTGGCCCTCGATAGTCGCATTCAGAGCCAGAACCACTTCAGTGATGTTTTCGCTCGCAATGCGATCTACAAGCTGTGGAATGCGAAGTTCGGAGGGACCAATCGAATCTAGGGCCGAAAGCGTTCCCCCCAAGACATGATATCGGCCATTAAAGGCTGCGGTGCGCTCCATCGCCCATAGGTCTGCCACGTCCTCCACAACGCAAAGCTCCCCGTTTTCTCGCTCGGTTGATGTACAGATTTTACAGACATCTTGCGTGCCCACATTCCCGCAGTTCAAACATTCGCGTGCTGTCTCTGCGACACGCTGCATACGCTCGGCAAGGGGGATAAGATGCAAGCTGCGTTTTCGGATCAGATGCAACACGGCACGACGAGCTGAGCGTGGTCCCA
Source organism: Paracoccaceae bacterium (assembly GCA_011525185.1). Lineage (GTDB taxonomy): Bacteria > Pseudomonadota > Alphaproteobacteria > Rhodobacterales > Rhodobacteraceae > LFER01. The sequence continues at coordinate 1,411 of WTIQ01000366.1, forward strand.
ACCCTGGGAGTTTCGCCAAAAGCGCGATCAGAGCATCAATATCTTCGGTCTCTTGCATCACACGGACGACGTCATCAGAACGGTAATTTCATTCCAGCAGGTAGCCCGAGTCCTTCGGTCAATTTCGCCATCTCTTCCGCCGAACGTTCGCTTGCTCTTTTCTGCGCATCTTTGATGGCCGCAAGAATCAAGTCTTCAACGACTTCCTTGTCATCTTGCGAAAAGATGGAAGGATCGATATCGAGCGACGTTAATTCACCCTTAGCTGTAGCTGTTGCCTTGACGAGACCAGCGCCTGATTCTCCAACGACATAAATGGAATTCATGTCTTCTTGCATTTGCGCCATTTTGCCCTGCATCTCCTGGGCGGCTTTCATCATTTTGCCCATATCACCGAGACTTCCGAGACCTTTTAGCATAGTTACCCTCCTAACTTTCTCTTAGGGCCCCGCGGCCACGGTATGCCCTCTTGCGCCTTATGACTTGAGATCTCTCAAAAGGCAAATACTGTCTACTTTACTGGACAGATCATGCTTTCAATTGTGCAGACAATTTATTGTAAGTCACATCCAGACCACTTTAGATCTGGATGCTCTGCTTAACCTGCATCACTAACAAAAACGAGGATTTACCCAGTGTTTCGGCACCCACACCCAGACTGTGGGATTGGGGGGATGATATATTTGAGCATGAGTACCTAACACTACTGACCTTGGTGAACCATACTATCTAGGCCACGAGTATAGATAGCAAACCACGGCAAAAGTTTGAATTTGGAACAAAGTCTATTATAATTTCTTTAGAGTGTTTTTAATAATACTTAAGAATAGTTTTTAAAGATGCCCTATCTCACATAACTTTATCCTGGTCCTCCCATTGCATTTTTGCATCCCTTCATGACTTGCGAAGAAACAGGATATCGCCGCAGATATTGACGCGTTAAATGGGTTACAGTAACGAGCCAACTTTACCGAAACACTGAATGACGGATACCAGCAATGGGTCGCAGAAAAAAAGGCAAACACATCAACGGGTGGTGCATCATCGATAAGCCTGCCGGTCTCACCTCGACGCAAGTTGTGAACAAAACGCGTTGGGCATTTGACGCCCAAAAAGCAGGACATGCAGGCACGCTGGATCCAGATGCGACAGGGCTTCTTGCGGTTGCTTTGGGTGAAGCGACCAAGATCATTCCCTTTGTCACTGACGCGCTCAAGGCATATCATTTCACTGTGTCCTTTGGCCAGGCCACAACAACTGATGATGCAAGTGGCGAAATTTTAAAGGAAAGCGATCTTAGGCCGAGCGCATCTCAGATCCAAAAAGAACTCGGCTCCTTCATAGGTCATATCCAACAAGTTCCTCCCCAATTCTCGGCCGTCAAAGTCGCAGGGGAGCGCGCCTATGATCTTGCCCGAGATGGCGAAGACTTTGCGCTTAAACCACGTTCTCTTTACGTGGAAAGCTTGTCCCTCCTTTCGCAGAATGATGCCAATCATGCAGATTTTGAACTTGTCTGTGGCAAAGGTGGCTATGTGCGCAGCATCGCACGCGATTTAGGCGAAAAGCTTGGCTGCTATGGACATGTCAAAACCCTGCGGCGACTCTGGTCGGGTCCGTTTGATATTGGGCAGGCACACAGTGTTGATGAGCTAGAACAAATGGCAAAATCTCCTGAGATTTTAAGCCTTCTTACACCGCTTGAGGAAGGATTGGGGGATTTACCCCAAGTCCGATGTTCCAACAGCGTTGTTCCAATGGTGCAAAATGGCAATCCTGTACCAGCCCTAATGTCCACTCAAGACACACTCTCCTATGGTGACGCCTGCTGGCTCGAAAACGGCAATAAAGCCTTGGCACTGGGTCATTACAGGTCTGGTCATTTTCATCCGAGCCGTGTCTTTGTCTATGACCCAGCCTCATCGTGACCTAAGATCAACAAAAGCGAGATTCGCAAGAGCAACGCGACCGAGAGCCCAAAGATGCAACTCAAAACATTTCAAAAAGATGATGCATACTCAGAAGCGCTTTATTCCGAGTGCCTTACTTATCGTTATAAATTGACACGACGATGGGAAGAGAGCGGCAAAGGCATTACATTCATAATGCTCAATCCGTCCACTGCAACCGAAGTTCAAAATGATCCGACTGTCGAGCGCTGCGAACGACGCGCCAGAGCCCTTGGCTTTGGCGCATTTTGCGTCACAAATATCTTCGCCTTTCGGGAAACTGACCCTTATAAAATGCGTCAACACCATGATCCCATTGGTCCTGAGAATGATGCTCAGATAAATGAAGCCTGTCTGTGGGCTGATAAGATTGTGGCGGCCTGGGGAACACATGGTGCTCATCTGAAACGAGGGGCCATGGTGCAAGCCAACCTAAAACAGATAGGAGAGCCCATCTTTCATTTAGGCCTTACAAAAGCGGGACATCCAAAGCATCCTTTATATATCAGTTATCAACAGACCCCCACTTTATGGACTGAGATATGAACCAAGATCACTCAAAAGACACCAAGCGATTGGCAGACGCAATCGAGACATTGTCTGAACACAAATTTATGCGCATCTACGAGTCGACTTGGAAAATGATCTGGGCCACCTTTTTAAGAGGACTTGCCTTTGGACTTGGCTCGGTGCTGGGAGCGACCTTGCTTGTTTACATCTTGGTGCAATTGCTAGCACAAATCGAGTTTATACCGATTTTTGGTGACTGGGCGCTCAGACTTATAAGCGAAATTGAAAAAGGGCGTTAACCATTTCTTAAAACTTATTTTGCGCCGTTGTTCCTGCCTTGATACTTAACAAACAGTTAAGGCTTGGGGTGAAAATGTTTTTAATTGCGGGCTTATTAAGTGCAGTAACTTTAGGAAGTATGATCTTTGCTCCCTTTACGGACGGCGATAGTGATGCGGACCTAAACGAGACAGATGGTTCAGTAGAAGATCAAAATGAATTTTCAAATTTAGAGCCTTTTATGAAGGCTAGCGGTATTGAACCCATATATGACACAGAGCAACCACCATTTGCCACTGCTAACGCGGATATTCTGTCAGGCAGCGGCAAAGAAGAACAGATCAATGGGTTAGCGGGTGACGACCAAATAAACGGATATGGCGGAAACGACACCCTAGTTGGCGGGCAAGGAAACGACCAAGTAAAGGGCGGATTAGGCGATGACCTTCTAAATGGCGAAACGGGCAATGACACGCTTTGGGGCGATCTTGGCCATGACGCGTTACACGGTGGCACTGGGCAAGATGTGCTTTGGGGCGGTATGGGAGAAGATACGCTCTATGGCGAAGACGGTGATGATAAACTGTCTGGAGGCCTGGGTGAGGATTCCTTGTGGGGCGGCGCAGGAGATGATGCGCTGCATGGGAACTCTGGCAATGATACGCTTGTCGGAGGAGAAGGCAAAGACAGCCTCTTTGGTGGGGAAGGCGACGACTTTGTTGATGGCACCCAAGATCAGGGTAGCGTTGACTTTTTGAACGGGGGAATGGGGAATGACATTCTTTTAGCCGGTACAGTTGATGTTATGACAGGCGGTGATGGCGAAGACCGTTTCGTAATCAAATCCAAATATGAAGGCAGCACTGATCTTCCAGAGCTCTTAGACTTTGAGCCCAACACAGACCACATTGAGGTGGTGCTCGATGCAGAGGGTCCAATGTACACGAAAGACGATCTCACACTGACCACGGGTGATGACAACGTGCAATATCTCATGCTGGATGGCACTGCTATTTTGGTCATAAAAAGCGATCAACCGATCGATCTAGACGATATTTCAATCGTCTCTGCGACCTAGCCTCTGCCGCAAAAATATCGAAAAGACGATAAAAATCACTTTTCATTTCACACATAAGCGCATAAAGGGCAGCGGTGTGCCATTCGCGTTCTCTCGTGAGTGTGCTCACTAACCTCCAAGGGCCTTGCTGGACGACATCCCGGCTCGCGCCATAACCCTTTTGAAAATAAGGAGACCCCGATGTCGATTACTGCGGAAGATAAACAACGCATTATGAAGGAATATGCGACCAAAGAGGGCGACACTGGTTCTCCTGAAGTGCAAGTTGCTATTCTGACATCTCGGATCACAACGTTGACCGAACACTTTAAGACGCACAAAAAAGATAATCACTCTCGTCGTGGCCTTCTGAAATTGGTGGCACAACGTCGTAAGTTGCTCGACTATCTCAAAGGTGTGGAAGAAGCACGGTATCAAGACTTGATCAAACGTCTCGGTATCCGTCGTTAAGATAAGCCTCGGGTTCCCGTTCAATCCGCGGGAACCCAGCGCACTCTGGTTCAGAATTTATCCAGCAAACGCTTCAGATACTCCCGCTCTTGGGTTGATCGATCCATCTCGCCAGAACGGCGGCGTATTTCATCAAGCAGCTCCTGAGCACGCTGCGCCATATCCTGAGTGGAAACATCATCGCCTTGACTGACACCAGATGTTCCCTGCCCATCATTACGACCTAACGGATCTTCGCCGCGCTGTTGGCGCTGAGATTGTTGCGTGCCATCAGCGTCATTGGGATCGGCTTCACTTTGGGCCAGTGCTTGGTTAAGGCTTCTAATCCCCTCCCGCAGATTACTGAGGGCGTCGGCTTGATCATCTAAAGCCCCTGAAAGGTCACCTTCGCGCAGAGCCTCCTCCGCGCGCCTCATCGCCTCTTCAGCATCCGACAGGGAACGAGAGGTGTCTTCATTCCCCTGCTCCCCCAGTTCGGGAATATCGCCTTGCTGTTGTTGCAATTGTTGTCTTAGCGCTTGCTGTCTTGACCCCAAGCCGTCTGGACCCGCTTGTCGCTGCCCATCACCAGACATTTGGTTACGGCTTTGCCCCTCACGGGTTTCACCTGAATTGTCAGAGTTTTCAAACTGTTCTTGAAGCTGACGGAAGGCTTCATCAGATAGGTTTTGCTGATCCCGCAGTAAATCTTCAAGGTCCTCGGCAGCCCCCTCACCCCGCTGACCGTCGCCCTGCTGACCTTCGGTCACTTGCAAATTTTCCATCAGTTGACGGAGTTCCTCAAGCGCTTGTTCGGCTTCGGCCATACGCCCCTGCTCCATCAACTCTTGAATCCGATCCATAAGTTTTTGAATATCATCTTGGGTAAGCGTCAGAGCTTCACCCTGCTGCTGGGGTTGATCCCCCTGCTCTGCTTGCTGGCGCTGTGCCTCGCGGGAAAGCTGGCGCATATAGTCTTGGTTTGCACGCCGCAATTCTTGCATCAGCTCCGCGATCTCTTCATCCGATGCCCCGTTTTTCATGGCCTGAGATAATCGCTCTTGTGCACGCTCCATCCTTTCGCGAGCGTCTGACACATCTCCCTCTTCGATCTCCAGTGCCAATTCCCAAAGCGCCTCTGCGATCACCTCACGTTTTTCGGGCAAGGTGGATTGTCTCACGGCCGCCTCAAGGTCAGTGTAAATAAATCGCACTTGCAAATAATCCGCTTCGTTTCGAAAAACCCCTTCTTTACGATGACTTATTGCGCGCAAAATATTGGCGACACGGAGCGCGTTTTCATCTGACCAAAGCAAATCACGCCTTTGTTCGATCAGCGCCGCCGCAAGGGGATCAAAAAATTTCCGACCAGGCAAGGTCACTTGATGCAATGCACTTTGACCCGCCTGATCCAAATCGTCTTTGGCGATAATGGAAAAGACAACGGGAAGATTGGCCCAGACCGATTTTGAAAAATCCTCAACAACTTTTTGCGTGAACTCGCCCCTTTTGCCAGCAAGCGGAATGGGCGCCTCCAGCATTAGCGTCTCTGTACTACGTGGCGTAGCCTCAAGCCCATAACGGCGCTCAAGACGCGACAGGTCCAGCGAAAGAGACAGCGACGCAGATACCACTCCAAAGTCGTCCTCTGCCGCATATTCAAAAGTGGTCTCGCCATAAAAGTCAGTGTCAAATGTGCCATCCCAATTCACCTCAGGCGGAAGATCGGGCACAAGTTCAACACGCCACGACGCCCCCAAAGGGCCTTCGATGTCCAAAAGACCCGCGCTGGCGATCTCAAAGCTTTGCTCTGGCTCGCTTCCCGTTAGAGTGTCCTTGTTGCGCGCGGAGAGGGTTTCACTCAGGCGATAAGTGCCAACTTCGCCATATAATCTCAGATCGATGCGGCTTCCTTTGAGGAGGGACAGCGTTTCGC